>JBKJMA010000085.1:0-11823 GCA_046596505.1 Sphingomicrobium sp. | reverse complement strand
CTATCGGATGATGACCGCGGGCGCTGAATTCCGCCTTCACCTCCGCGCCGACAATGCCGCAACTCGTCTCGGCCAGCAGGCGATCGACGTCGGCTGTGTGGGCGATGACCGCCGCAGGGCGATCGAGGAACGCCGCGTAAGTCTGGTCGCCGCCACCCGCCGCCTCGACGAACGCGCGCGCGGGTCCGAGCTGAGCGCCGAGGGCGGCGCTATCATGCGCTCGTTACGCGAATGGATCGTCCGCCCGGAGTTTCGAGACGCCGCCATCGCGCGCTTGGGTGATGGCGTTGGGATCGAAGAGGGGATCGCCGATGCGCAATACGCCCCCTATTTGCAGCGGCAGAGAAGCGAATGGGTTGCGTTGCGTGAAGATCGAAACGCCCACATTCCATCGAACTTCACGTTCAGCGCCGTCTCCGGCCTGTCCAGCGAGATGATCGAGCGCCTGTCGGTCGCCCGGCCCGAGAGCTTGGCTCAGGCTGGTCGCGTGCGTGGCATCACTCCCGCTGCGCTCTCCGCGCTTCACTTCGCGCTGAATCGCGCCGTCGCATGATCGGTCGCTTGAAGCAGGTTTCTGGCCGGGATGTTCCACGTGAAACATATGATCGGTTAGAAGCCTACGCCGCCCTGCTCGCCGAAGAATCCAGCAAACAGAACCTCATAGCCGCTTCGACCCTCGACCAGATGTGGGAGCGGCACCTCGTCGATTCGGCTCAATTGCTCCGCTATGCCCCGGCGGGCAGTTGGGTCGACATTGGCTCGGGGGCTGGCCTTCCCGGTGTCGTCGTCGCCATCCTCAGCGGTGATCCAGTCACGCTGGTCGAGCCCCGCCGGTTGCGCACCGAGTTCCTGACTCGCGTCAAAGATCGCCTGGACTTGTCCAACATCACAATCATTCAGGGCAAGGCGAGTGCGCTATGCGCGATGTTCGAGAAGATCACCGCCCGCGCCGTCGCGCCCGCGACCCAACTCCTCGCCATGACCCATCATCTGTCCCGTCCCGACACCGTCTGGTTGCTTCCCAAGGGCCGAAGCGCACAGAAGGAACTGGATGAAGTGCGGCGGTCGTGGCAGGGTGCGTTTCGGCTGGAGCCGAGCCTGACCGACCCTGATGCGTCGATCCTGCTCGCCACCGGCGTCGTGTCGAGGGGAAAGCGATGATCCGGATAGCAGTCGCCAACCAGAAGGGCGGGGTCGGCAAGACCACGACGGCGATCAATCTCGCCACCGCGCTCGCCGCGATCGGCTGGAAAGTGCTACTCGCCGATCTCGATCCGCAGGGCAACGCCTCGACCGGGCTCGGCATCGCCCAATCAGCCCGCGAGCGCTCGAGCTATGACGTGCTGATGGGTGAAGCGAATCTCGTCGAATCGGCAATCCCGACCAAAGTACCTCGCCTCGATTTGCTTCCCGCGACGGTCGACCTGTCGGGCGCCGAGGTCGAACTCGTCGGACTTGAGGGCCGCACCCACCGTCTGGCGCGAGCGTTCGACGCGGCTCCCTTGGGTCGTTGGGACATCTGCCTGATGGACTGCCCGCCGTCGCTGGGGCTGCTCACCGTCAACGCGCTGGTTTCGGCGCAGCATCTCGTCGTGCCGCTCCAATGCGAATTCTTTGCGCTGGAGGGCCTCAGTCAATTGCTGCAAACCGTAGAGCGGATCCGTGTTGCCTATAACCCGGCATTGTCGATTCTCGGTGTCGCACTGACCATGTTCGATCGCCGCAATAATTTGAGCCAGGCCGTTGCTGAGGACGTCCGTGCCTGTCTCGGCGCGACGGTGTTCGAGACCGTCGTGCCGCGCAACGTCCGCCTGTCGGAGGCCCCTAGCCACGGCTTGCCGGCACTGATCTACGACCTGCGCTGTCCCGGCTCGGAAGCCTACGTCCGCCTCGCGCGGGAAATGATCCAGCGCCTCAATCTCGTCGACGCGAAGGCCGCATGAGCGGTCTGCGCCAACAAGCATCAAGCCGCATGAACGGCTTGCGCCAACAAGGGCCGACCGCATGAGCAGGAGGCCGGGCTTGGGTCGCGGGCTTTCCGCACTGATCGGCGAGGCCACGCGTCCGCGCGATGAAGACACTACCCCGACGGCTGGAGCGGTGCGCGAGATCGAGGTCGCGCGCATCTATCCCAACCCCAACCAGCCGCGAACCCGGTTCGACGAGGCAGCGATCGACGAGCTAGCCGAATCGATTCGAGAGCGCGGCGTCATCTCGCCGATCCTTGTCCGAGAGATTGACGGCGGTTACCAGCTTGTCGCCGGTGAGCGCAGGTGGCGCGCGGCGCAAAAGGTGCAACTCCATCTGATCCCGGCGCTGGTCAAGACGCTCGATGATGCGTCATCGGCCGAGATCGCGCTGATCGAGAATATCCAGCGCGAGGATCTCAATGCGATTGAAGAGGCCGACGGTTACCGCAAGCTGATCGACCGTCACGGTCACACCCAGGAGCAACTCGGCAAGCTCGTCGCCAAGTCGCGCAGCCACATCGCCAACCTGCTGCGCTTGCTCGACCTCCCCGCCGACGTGCGCGAGATGCTGGTGATGGGTGAAATTAGCATGGGCCACGCACGAGCCATCATCGGTGCGCCAGATCCTTCTGGAATCGCTCGAGAAATTGTCGAAGGCGGGCTTACCGTCCGTCAGGCTGAGGACCGTGTGCGCGCCGCCAAGCCAGCGGGTACGCGCAGCACTTCGTCCTCGGGTAAGCCGCGCGCGGTCGACGCCGACCTCGCAGCGCTCGAACGCCAGCTCGGTGATCTGCTCGGGCTCAAGGTCAAGGTCGCGCATTCGGGCGCCGGCGGCACAGTCAGCCTATCTTATTCGAGCCTCGACCAACTCGACATGATCTGCCAGCGCCTATCCGGTGAACCGATCTGACAACGGAAAACTTCTAGCGACGCGCCGCTCGGGCGATCGCGAGCAGCTCCTCGCCGAGTACAGCGTCACCTGGCAACGGCGACAGCATAAGCCGTCGTTCGAGCGCGCTCACCCGCTCCGCCAGCTGCGCCAAGCGCGCCGCGCTCCACTGCGACAACAGCCGCTGAATCAAATCTTTATCTTTCCAGAACAGTGCTTTACCCATCGACGTCATAACGGCGTCAAGCCGTTCACCGCTCTCGATCCGCGCGCGCAGCGGCGCTAGCTGGAGCAACCTGCGCTGCAGTGACCGAACGATCGGCACCACCTCCGATCCGCCCTGCGTCAGGCGCTGAAGCTCGTCGGCGAGTGCGCCGAGTTGGCCATCCAGCGCAAGATCGCCGATCCGCAGCGCATCGCCCTCGCCGGTATCGGCACCGAGTTTGTCGATCGTCTCCTGATCCAGTTCGCGCGGAGTTTCGGGGCTGGCCCCGAGATAAAGCGCGAACTTGGCCAATTCCGACGCAATCACCGCCGAATTGTTGGCCGCTTGCCCGGCAACCCGCGTCGCGACGCCGTTGGAAATGCGCAGCCCTTCCGCCCGGCCGAGATCGGTTACCAGCCGCTCGGCGTCGCGCCCCTCGAGCGGATAGGACACGTGCGACAGCGCAGCGCCGTGCGTCTCGGCCAGCTTGAGAAGTCCCGACGTCCTTTTGAGCGCACCAGCGAGCGCGATTACCGGACTTTCGATCGCTGCGGCCCCGAGCAGCGCTGCGACGCCGGCGACGACCTCGTCCCCCGCCGGCTCGACCCAGATCGCGCGGCGGTCGCCGAACAACCCCATCGCGCCAGCTTCGTCGGCGAGCAGCGCGGGGTCGCTTTTCACCGCTCCGCCAGCTACCACGAATTTTTCCGCTCCGAGCCCCTTGAGCAGGCGATCGGCCAGTGCCCGTGAGCCGGCTTCATCGGCCCCGTGAAACAGGTAAAAACGGAGCGCCGCGTCGGGCTGGTCGAGCGACCGGCCAAGCGTCGCCTTGTTGGCCTTCATCGCCGCCGCGCGGAGGACGCCCCGCTCATCGCCGCCCCGCCGTCGCGGTCATGTAGCGTGCCAGACGGGCGACAATCTGATCGGCGACCAGCGCGCTCAGCCGCTCGGTCGCGGTTTGCTCAGCCGCGATCGTGGCATATTCGGAGCTAACGACGTCGATCCCGGCGTCCGACCCCGCAGTCGCGTCGAGCACCACGGCACCGCTGGCTCGCTCGACCAGCCGATAGCGTGCGCGCAGGGTCCGACGTTCGCGCGTGGTCGCGCTGTCACCGCGAATGCCAAAGCCGGTAATGCTATCGTCAAGTTCGACCTCGAGCCGGTACAGCCCCGCCGGATGCTCGCCGCCCAACCGATCGACCAGCGCGTTGCGCGTCAGCCATCCACTACGCTGCGGGATCGGGCCGACCTCGATCGAACTGAAACCAATCGCCGCCGCGCCGCGCGAGCCGCCCTCGTAGAGCGGGTGGAGGCCACAGCCCGCCACTGCTAACGCTACGATCAAGGGCAGGAGTTTGCGCATCAGGCGACGATATTGACCAGCCGGTCGGGGACTACAATCACCTTTCGCGGTGCGGCTCCATCCAGCTGTCGGACGACCTTGTCGCAGGCCAGCGCGAGCGCCTCGACCACCCCGCGATCAAGCCCGCGTGCGACCGTGATCGTGTCACGCAGCTTGCCGTTGACCTGTATCGCGATGGTGACCTCGTCGTCGATCAGCATCGCCGGATCGAAGCTCGGCCAAGCAGCGTTCGCGACCATTCCCGGTTCGCCTAGCCGCGCCCAGCTGTCCTCGGCGAGATGCGGGGCCATCGGGGCAATCAGGCGAACCAGCGTGCGAATCGCGGCCTCGCGGCTCGCTGACGGTGTTGCCTTTTCCAGCGCGCCGGCCAGTTCGTAGAGCGCGGCGACCGCCTTGTTGAACGCCAGTCCGTCGATCGCGGCTCCGACCGCGGCTGTCGCGCGGTGCGCGCGCTTGTCGATCGTCGGCTCCTCACCGGCAGCTCCGGCGACGCTGCCGACCAGTCGCCACACACGCTGGACGAACCGCGCCGCGCCCTCGATGCTCGCTTCGGACCATTCGAGATCGCGCTCGGGCGGCGAGTCCGACAGCATGAACCACCGCACCGCGTCGGCGCCATAGCGGTCGACAATCGGCTCGGGATCGACCGTGTTCTTCTTCGACTTCGACATCTTCTCGATCCGGCCCCGGACCACTCCGCTACCGGTCGCGCGCTCGATCACCGAAGCACTGGTGCCATATTCGATCTCGTCGGGCGACAGCCAGCGGCCGTCGGGCGACTTGTAGGTCTCGTGCGTGACCATGCCTTGCGTGAACAGCCCCTTGAACGGCTCGGCGAACCCTATCCGGCCGATATGCTGCAACGCCCGCGTCCAGAAGCGCGCGTAGAGCAGGTGAAGGATCGCATGCTCGACCCCGCCGATATATTGCGCGACCGGAAGCCATTGCTCAGCCTCGGCGCGGTCGAACGGCTGGTCGTCCGGCTGGCTGGCGAAGCGGATGAAATACCACGAGGAATTGACGAACGTGTCGAGCGTGTCGGTCTCCCGTCGCGCTTCGGCGCCGCATTTCGGACAGGTCGCTGCACGCCATGTAGGGTGGCGGTCTAGGGGGTTGCCCGGCAGGTTGAACGTAACGTCCTCGGGCAAGATGATCGGCAGTTGCTCGCGCGGCACGCCGACCGGACCGCACGATCCACAATGGATTACCGGGATTGGCGTTCCCCAATAGCGTTGTCGCGACACGCCCCAGTCGCGTAGGCGATACTGGACTGTCCCCTTACCCCAGACACCAGCTTCGGCGCGGCGGATCACTTCGTCCTTTGCTTCCTCGGTCGATAGGCCATCGAGAAATTGCGAATTAACCGCGACGCCGTAGCCCGTTTCGGCCGCGTCGACCGCCGCATCGGGATCGCCGCCCTGGGGGATGACCACGCGCCGGATTGGCAAGTCATATTTGGTCGCGAACTCGAAATCGCGCGCGTCGTGCGCGGGCACGCCGAACAGCGCGCCGGTGCCATAATCCATCAGCACAAAGTTCGCGATCCACACCGGCAAGCGGGTGTCGGGGTCGAACGGGTGAACCGCCTCGAGCCCGGTGTCGTAACCGCGTTTTTCGGCGGTCTCGATCTCGGCGGCGGTCGTCCCGCCGGCGCGGCACTCGTCGATGAACGCTCGCGCGGCACCGTCCCGCTCGGCCACGGCGAGTGCCAGTGGATGCCCCGCCGAAATCGCGACAAAGCTTGCCCCGAAAATCGTGTCCGGTCGCGTCGTGAACACCTCGACCCGGTCGATTTCTGCTTCCGGTGCGGCCAGGTCGAACGCAAACTTCAGCCCCTGGCTCCGACCGATCCAGTTCTCCTGCATCAGCCGGACCTTGTCGGGCCACTGGTCGAGCGTTCCCAGCCCGTCGAGCAGATCCTCCGCGAAATCGGTGATCTTCAGGAACCACTGCGACAGCTTGCGTCGCTCGACCAGCGCGCCCGATCGCCAGCCGCGCCCATCGATCACCTGCTCGTTGGCGAGCACGGTCGCGTCGACTGGGTCCCAATTGACCTCGCTTTCCTTGCGATACACGAGGCCGGCGTCGAGCAGGTCGAGGAACAGCGCCTGCTCATGACCGTAATAATCGGGCTCGCACGTCGCCAGTTCGCGGCTCCAGTCGAGCGCGAACCCCAGCCGTTTCAACTGCACGCGCATCGTCGCGATGTTGACGCGCGTCCACGTCCCCGGGTGAACCCCCTGCTCCATCGCCGCATTTTCGGCGGGCATGCCGAACGCGTCCCAACCCATCGGATGAAGCACTTCGAAGCCCTGCATCCGCCGATAACGCGCGAGCACGTCGCCCATCGTGTAATTGCGGACATGGCCCATATGGATGCGTCCCGACGGATAGGGGAACATCTCCAGGACGAAGGTCTTGGGCTTAGGTGAAGTCGAATCGGCCGTGAAGCTGCCCGCCTCGGCCCAGCGCGCCTGCCAGCGCGCATCGGCCGACACGGGCTCGAAGCGATCGGTCATGATCGGTGTCGCTTAACCGCGGACGGCGGAGCGGCGCAGATCGCGGGCACGGGTCAGAATAATGTCTTCGAGCTTTTGCACGGTCGCCGCAGCGACCGGCACATCGACCCACGCGCCATTCCGGTTGACTTGGCGCGCCGCGGCGACGCGCAGCGCATCGGCGCGCAGATCCTGGTCGAGGATCGAAGCGGTGATCTTGACCCGCTCGCCGGGGGTCGCCGGAGTCGTATACCAGTCGGTGACGATCACCCCGCCGTTCGAATCGGCCTGGGTCAGCGGCGCGAACGACAGCGTGTCGATCGCCGCGCGCCACAGGTAGGCGTTAACCCCGATCGTCGTCATCCGCGACGGAGCGAGCGTGGTGGGCAGGCGCCGGTCGCGCGCGCAACCGCCGAGCGCGAGCCCGGTGAGCAGGAGGATGGTGAGGGGGGTTGAACGGCGCATGGGGTTTCCTCGATAAAAAACGAGGCGGCACGAGGCCGCAGACTCTGGCATTCCGTGTAAGCAGAGGGCGGGGAAGGAGCAAGCGCAGTCGTGAAATGGCGGACGGGATCCAATTTGTGGTCATTGTGCCACAGCGGGAACTGATTCCGAATCCAACGTTGGAACATTCGCCCCCCGCCAGCTATATCAGCAAGTCGGAGGAACGGTCGTGACTAGGTGGGTCGAGTCGAAACGGGTGAAGCGCGCTGCGATTGCGGCGGCGTTGTTGCTTGCCGGTTCGCCCGCCGCTCTGCTCGCGCGTGGCGAGGATGCTAAGCGTCCGCCCGCTATCTCCCTCAGTTTTGATCATATTTCCAGTTTCACGCCAGCATCCGCTGACCCTAGGCTGACTGCGGCATTTGCTAATCGCGCGCCGTCGGCGAGCGATTTCCGCTTCACCCCGGCGGCCGGCAAGGATCGCCCGTCGCAGCTGCGAGTCGCGATCCGCGCCCGCGCAACCACGGCGGCGGAGATCCGACCGGGTGGTGCCCTTGTTCGGGCCGAGAGCGATTCGCTGACAGCCTTGACGCCGGCGACCTACAACCTCGGCGTCGCGCTCGGCTGGCGCCGGTTCGCGGTTTCGGGCGATCTTGCCAAGGTGACCGGTTCAGGCTCGCCGCTCGGTGGACGCGAAAGCGCCGCGATGGCTCTCTCGTACAATCTCAAGCGGTTTACCGGGCGGGTCGCGCTCGGCGCCGATCGCGGCGACGGAACGCAGGTTCCGGCGATTGTCCAGAAAGACAATATGGCGGTCGACGTCGGCGGTGCCTATTCGTTGACGCGCAACCTCGCGGTCACCGGCGGCGTCCGCTACAAGGTCGAGCATGACCGGCTTTCGACCCTCGCCGACCAGCGCCGCGACAGCCAAGCCGTATACGTCGGAACTGCGTTCAAGTTCTGATTGTCCGTCGCGCCTAATCCCACGACTGATGTAATGTTAAGGGAGGCCGCCGAGCGCCGCGCGCGCATTCTCACCGCGATCGCATCCGCCGCGCAATCGGCGCGACGCGATGCGTCAGAGGTGACGCTTATCGCTATCAGTAAAATCCGCAGCGTTGAGCAGATCGAGTCCTTGATTGTCGCCGGCCAGCGCGATTTCGGCGAGAGCCGGGTGCAGGAAACACTGGCTAAATGGCCAGCGCTTCGCGATCGCTATACCGACCTTCGCCTCCATCTTATTGGTCGGCTGCAATCGAACAAGGCGACTGAGGCAGTCGATCTGTTCGATACGATCCACTCGGTCGATCGCCCATCGCTGCTCGACGCGCTGGCCAATGCTGCGATCAAGGCGAACCGCTTCCCAAGTGTCTACGTCCAGGTCAACATCGGCGACGAGGAGCAGAAGGGCGGCATCGGGCTCGCCGACCTCCCCGCCTTCATCGACCAGGTCCGCGCCTCTCCGTTCGCGCTCGCCGGCCTGATGGCGATCCCCCCGCTCGGCCCGGAACCCGGACCTTACTTTGCGCTCCTCGCCAAGCTCGCGCACCGTCATGGCGTCACCGGCCTCAGCATGGGCATGTCAAGCGACTACCCGACCGCAGTGACGCTCGGAGCGACCGCGGTAAGGGTCGGAACGGCGATGTTCGAGGACGCAAACGATTAAGCGAGATGTCCGCTGCGCTCCTGCTTAATGACGATATAGTCGGCATTGTGCGGATTGACCGGCATGTGGTGTGCGACCCGCTCGACAACGACGATCCCCGCCGACTCGAGTCCCGCCAGCTTGGCCGGATTATTCGTCAGTAACCGCACCGCATCGATCCCCAACGCGCGCAGCATCGCCGCCGCCAGCCCATAATCGCGCGTATCGTCGGCGAACCCGAGCCGACGATTGGCATCGACCGTATCGAGCCCGCGATCCTGCAGCTGATAAGCGCGGATCTTGTTGGCCAACCCGATCCCGCGTCCCTCCTGGCGAAGGTAGAGCAGCACTCCGCCACCCGCATCCTTCAGCAACCGCAGAGCCTCGTGCAATTGCGGCCCGCAGTCGCATTTGAGGCTGCCGAAGACATCGCCGGTCAGGCATTCGCTGTGCAAGCGTACGAGCGGCGGCTTGCCCCCGAACGCGCCGATCACCAGCGCGACATGCTCCTCCCCCGTCGCACCATCGCGAAAGGCGACGATTTGCGCCTCGCCAATCTCATCGATGGGGAGCTTCGCGCGGGCGACGATGATCGCCTCGGGCACCGCCGCCAGCACCGCATCGACCGGAATCGTTGGGACAACTTTAATGTCACTTTCCAGCAACCACAGCGCCGGAAGCAGCCCTGCCCGCCGCGCCAGCACCAGTGCCGCAATCGCCGACTGCTCCCCCTCAACCGCAACTGGGTGAAGCGGCCCGATTGGTCCCCGCGCCATATCTTGCGCCGGATCGACCAGCGCCAGCGCGGTAGCCGCGTCAAGCCACTCGGCCCGCGCGACCACGACGGGCCTGGCCGGGTCCGCAGCATTTCCTTCATTGGCGAGCCCCAACGCGCTCGCGCGCTCGCCACTGATGAGCAATTGCGCCATCGCGTCCGGATCGAGCAGCGCCAGCATCTCGGCGCCACCGGTCTCGACCGACAAGACCGTCGCGGCTCCAATCCGAACAGCCCGGCCGGCGCGCAGCGAGGCGATGACCGGCCCGAGCGATCCGCTTGCGCTCAAAGGACGAGCTCGACGACCAGCGGCACATGATCCGACGGTCGCTCCCAACCGCGTACGGGTTCGAGCACGACGTGTGCGGTCGCCTGCCCGGCCAGCGCCGGGCTCGCCCACATATGATCGAGCCGCCGCCCGCGGTCGCTCGCTGCCCAGTCAGCCGCGCGGTAGCTCCACCAGGTGAAGTTGCGCGCCGGAGCTGGGATGAACCTCCGCCCCAGATCGACCCAGTCATGCGCCGCCTGAAGCCGGCCAAGCGCCTCGACCTCGATTGACGTATGGCTGACGACATCGACCAGCGCCTTGTGCGACCAGACGTCGCATTCGAGCGGGGCAATGTTGAAATCGCCGACGATCAAAGTCGGCTCAGCCAACTTTTCGCTCCACCGCGTCATCCGCTCGACGAAATCAAGTTTTTGGCCGAACTTGGGGTTGAGGTTGCGGTCGGGCACGTCGCCGCCAGCCGGGATGTAGACATTCTCTATCCTGAGCCCGCAGTTGAGCCGAGCGCCGACGTGCCGTGCCTCGCCATTGTCTTGCCAGTCGTGACGCAGATCGTCGAGCAGCGGCAGCTTGCTGACGATCGCCACGCCGTGGTGCATCTTCTGCCCGTTGAGCAGCTGGTAGCGATAGCCCAGCCGGTGAAACAGTTCGGCCGGGAAGACCGAGTCCATCGCCTTCGTCTCTTGCAGGCAGAGGATGTCGGGCGCTTCCTCGACGAGGAGCCGTTCGACGATCCCGGCGCGCGCGCGCACCGAGTTGATGTTCCACGAAGCGATCTTGAGACTGGTCACCGGCCTCGCTTAGAGCCTGATCGGTTGAGGTGGAAGCGCCTCGCGCTTCGACCGGGAGTGTGAATCAGGCTCTCAACCCGAAACATCAAATCTTCGCTCCGTTGCGAGCAGGCGCAAACGAAAAGGCCCCCGCTCCGGGGGCATGGAGCGAGGGCCAACCAAGCGTATTCGTCACGCAAGGCGACCGCCGCGACCGGGGGTAACAGGGGGAAACTCCCTGGCACTGCGGCGATCCTGCTTTGGGTACAGCGTGATCCCTGTCGCGGGGATGAACAAGTTGCTGAAGGCTACGCTTTTTGCGCCAGTCGGCCTGTCGGCCACATAATATTATCCACGGCGCTTCTTTTGAGGCTCGGCGAACTGGAAGGCGGAATCCGGCACGCCGACATTATACCTCTGCTGATCAAGCTTGATCGTCGTCTTCTTGTTTTGCGCATCGGTCGCGGTCCAGCCTTCGAGCTGCAGCCCGCCCGGCGCATCTGGCGCCTTGATGAAGGCCAGTACCATCGTCCCGAATTCCGGGCGCCGCGGATCGCGGACGCGCAGCAGCACTACGCGCGGGTCCTGGGTCGGCAAAGTCCGTGAAATCCGCTTGAGGTCGGGGCTGCTCGATAGCAACGGCGCCAGCGGCGACTTGGCGATCGGCCAGCGGTTCTTCTGCCCGACCTCATAATCGAGGAAATAGAGGTTAGCGCCGTCTGCAACCATCAGCATGTTCGCCTGCGCGCCGTAATCGAAACGCGCGCGGCCAGGCCGCTTGAGCGTCAGCTTGCCGCTCAGCTGCTGGCCCTTGCCGTTAGTCTGGACGAAGTCGGCAGTCATCGACTGGGTCGTCGCGAAGCTCTGCTCGACTTGGGCTACCACCGGATCGATCGCCGCCGCTGCGGGGGCCGCCATCGCGACCATCGCGACCGGCGCGAGCAGGCGCGCGAAACTATTGGCCATGTCTTGTCTCCAGAA
>JBKJMA010000248.1:0-8151 GCA_046596505.1 Sphingomicrobium sp. | reverse complement strand
CAGCAGGTGACCGAGTTCCGCGAAGGCTTGCTGCCGTGGGCGATCCAGCACCCGGTCGCGCTGGTGTTCGACGAATATGACGCCGGCCGCCCCGACGTGATGTTCGTTATCCAGCGCGTGCTCGAGGTCGAGGGCAAGCTGACCCTGCTCGACCAGAACCGGGTGATCCGACCGAACCCCTATTTCCGGCTGTTCGCGACGACCAACACCATCGGGCTGGGCGACACGACCGGGCTCTATCATGGCACGCAGGCGATCAACCAGGGCCAGATGGACCGTTGGAACATCGTCGCGACGCTGAATTACCTCCCCGCCGCGACCGAGGCGCAGATCGTGCTCGCCAAGTCGGGCGATTATGACAATCCCGGCGGCAAGGCCGAGGTCGACAAGATGGTCAAGGTCGCCGACCTTTCGCGCCAGGGCTTCATCGCCGGCGACATCTCGACCGTGATGAGCCCGCGGACGGTCATCAGCTGGGCCCAGAACGCGATGATCTTCGGCGACGTCGGCTTTGCCTTCCGGCTTTCGTTCCTGAACAAGTGCGACGAAAGCGAGCGCCCGCTTATCGCCGAATATTACCAGCGCGTATTCGGCAAGGACCTGCCCGAAAGCGTCGTCGGCAAGGCGTGAGCCAGCTTGATTCTCTCGACCGTTTCCGCCGGGTTCTTGCCGGGGCGGCGCGCGCCATCGCGCGTGATGGCGAGGTCGAAGTGGCGTTCGGGCAGGAGGCGTCGGGCGGGGCGATCGGCAAGGTCGCGCGGGTGGTGTCTCCGGGACCTGCGCTCGAACCCCGGCTGGTGGCCGAGGCGCGCGGGGCGGCGGATGCGCTGGCGTTGCGGGTGCGGCACTCGGATGCGGAACTGCACGCGCGCCGCTCGCCGGTTGAGGCCGAGGCTCGCGCCGTGTTCGATGCGCTCGAGGGCGCGCGGGTCGAGGCGCTCGGCGCTCGGCAGATGGCGGGGGTGCGCGGGAACCTCGCCGAACTGGCCGAAGCGCGGGTTCGCGGCGATGCGATCACGCGCGCGCGCACCGCGGAGGAAGTGCCGCTGGCGACCGCGATCGGGCTGCTCGCACGTGAACGGCTGACCGGCGCACCGCCGCCCGTGGCCGCGCGGACCGGGCTCGCGCTCGTCACGCCGTGGATCGAGGACAAGGCGGCAGCCGAGCTCGACGCGCTGGCGCTGACGATCGATGACCAGGGGGCGTTTGCGACGCTTGCCCGGCGATTGCTGCAGGACCTTGACCTCGCCGACGCCGAGGACCCGGTCGAAGAAACGCCCGAAGAGGGCGGCGACGAGGAGCAGGGCGAAGAAGAAGGCCCGGACGAACCCGACGATGTCGGCGACCAGGGTGCCGAGGCGGGCGGCGAGATCGAGATGCGCGGCGAGCAGGGCGAGGACGACAGCGGCGAGGAGCGGCCCTCGTCGGAACAGGAAATCGACGGCGATGAAAGCAGCGCCGGTGAGGAGGGCGACGAGCAGGCCCAGCCGAAGAACGGCCGCCGCAACTGGGCCGACGCTCCGTTCACCGACTATCGCGCCTATACGACGCGCCACGACGAGGAGATCGCGGCGGCCGAACTGTGCGACGAGGAAGAACTTGCCCGGCTCAGGGCAACGCTCGACCTGCAGATGGCGGCGTTGCAGGGCGTGGTAACACGGCTCGCCAACCGGTTGCAGCGGCGGTTGATGGCGCAACAGGCGCGCAGCTGGGACTTCGACCAGGAAGAAGGGATGCTCGACGCCGCGCGGCTGGCGCGCGTGATCGTCTCGCCGGCGCATTCGCTGAGCTACAAGATCGAGCGCGAGACCGAGTTTCGCGACACGGTGGTCAGCCTGCTGATCGACAATTCGGGATCGATGCGCGGACGGCCGATTTCAATCGCGGCGACCAGCGCCGACATCCTCGCGCGCACGCTTGAGCGGTGCGGGGTCGCGACCGAGATCCTCGGCTTTACCACGCGGGCGTGGAAGGGCGGTCAGAGCCGCGAGGCGTGGCTGGCCGAGGGGCGACCGCCAACCCCCGGCCGACTCAACGACCTGCGCCATATCATCTACAAGCGCGCCGACGAGCCTTACCGCCATGCGCGCAAAAGCCTCGGGCTGATGATGCGCGAGGGGTTGCTCAAGGAAAATATCGACGGCGAAGCTCTATTATGGGCACACAACCGGCTGATGGGGCGGCGCGAGGAGCGACGGATCCTGATGGTCATTTCGGACGGCGCGCCGGTCGATGATTCGACCGCATCGGCCAATGGCGGCTCTTACCTCGATGCGCATCTGCGGCAGGTGATCGGCTGGATCGAGCAAAGGTCGAGCGTCGAGCTGGCGGCGATCGGCATCGGCCATGATGTGACCCGCTATTATCAACGGGCGGTGACGATCATGGATGCCGAGCAATTGGGCGGCGCACTGGTCGATCAGCTCGCGGGGTTGTTCGACATCAAATAGGGCGCGGGCCGGGGCCGGACGGACTCAAATAAATTGGGGCCGGCATGTTTCCACACCGGCCCCCCCTCGTTACGCGACGCGAGGGAACTCACCGCCGATACGCTGCGGCACACGACGCGGAAAAGGGGGAAAACCGCGTCGATGGAAGGGTTTATGCGCAATTCGGGATTGAACGAAGCTGAACGCCGGTTGCAGCCGCGGTTCAGCTTGGCGGGCCTGGTCGGTGGACTGCTGGTCGCGGCGATCGTCCTGGCGGTGGCGTGGCGATGGCACGAGGGACCCGATCGCTACTCGATGCCGCCGCGACGCGTCGCCCTGACCGCAGTGCCGATCGCGATTGATCAGGCGAGCGTCGTTCCGCTGCGGCTCGTCGGGGCATGGCGGCTGACCGCGCGCGATCCTCGCTTCGGTGGCTTGTCGGCACTGGCGATCGATCGCGGCGGGCTGCTCGCGGTCAGCGACAGCAGCGTGGTGTTTCGCTTCCCTCGCCCTGGCGACGGGCCGCCGACGGTCGAGATCGCCGACCTGCCGGACGGTCCGGGCTCGCCGGCAAGCAAGACCGACCGTGACAGCGAATCGCTCGCGCGCGACACGCGAGGGCGGGGATGGTGGATCGGTTTCGAGACGAGCAACCAGCTGTGGCTTTACGATCGCGACTTCACCCACGCGCTTGGCTCGCTGCGGTTCGGCCGCAAGCGGTGGCCGTTCAATCGGGGCATCGAGGCGATGCTGGCCGAGCCGGGCCGCCTGGAGGTCGTGCCCGAACTGGCGCACGAGGTCGTGTTCGAGGCCGGCAGCAAGGCGGTCAGCGAACCGCTCGGCGGCGTCGGCAGCGATATTTCGGACATGGTCAGGCTCGCCAATGGCGAGACGATCGTGCTGATGCGCAATCTCGAGGTGACCGGGTTCCGCCTGGGACTCGGCGCGCTGGTGCGCACGACCGCGGGTTGGCGGGTTGAGCGCCGCGTGCCGCTCGACGTCGGCATGTTCATGAATCTCGAGGGGATCGCCGCCGAACCACGCGCCGAAGGCGGAACCAGGCTATGGCTGGTGACCGACGATAATTTCCAGAGACCGATGACGACGGCGCTGTTCGCGCTCGATGTCCCGCCGGGCCGATGGCGCGGGCGGGACTGAACCAGGGGCCGTTCAGGCGGCGGCTGCGCCAGCCTTCTTCTTGAGTTCGCGCTTCAGCTTCTGGGCGCGCGGCGAGAGCTTCTCGGAGCGCGTCTTGGTCAGCCAATTGTCGAGGCCGCCGACATGCTCGACCGAGCGCAGGCCGTGCGTCGACACCTTGAGCTTGACGCTCTTTGCCAGCGCATCGCTGATCAGCGTGACATTCTGCAGGTTGGGCAGGAAGGTCCGCTTGGTCTTGTTGTTGGCGTGGGAAACATTGTTACCCACCTGCCGGCCCTTGCCGGTCAGCTCGCAAACGCGCGACATATGTGAAATCCTGATTGAACGGGCGCCAAGCGTCCGGAAGCGTGGGCCGATAGCCGCCCTGCCGATTCGCGTCAACCTCGCGGCTTGGTCCGGGTCGAAGTCGGGCACCGACGCAACTCCCGCATCGCTGTCGCGTTACCGTCACAGTCAGGATAGGAAAACCCATAATGCGCGCCATACTTCTGCTGCTGATCGTCGCCGTAGTCGCGGTGATCCTCGCCTTCGCCTCGGGCTTCGCCCACTTGAACCAGACCCGCCCGGCGCAGGTGCCGAGCGTGGCGGTCACCAATGGTGCGGTCGTCACGAAGGGGGGCCAGTCGCCGTCGTTCGAGGTCGAAACCGGCTCGGTCGCGGTCGGCACGCAGCGGCGCGAGGTGACCTTGCCAAAGGTCGCGCTCCCGCTGCCGTCGCTTCAGGTCAATCGTCCCGGCAAGGATGCCCAGATCGCCGCGCAGGCGAATGCGGTCCAGGCAAACGCTGCACTGGCGAACCAGGCGAAGTGACGATCCTCGCGGAAGCCGTTAAACCACCTGGTATGACCGGCTTTCCGCTCCCCGCGCCCATGGCTCGTGCGCTCGCGCTCGCCGCCGAGGCCGCCGCCGCCGGCGAAGTCCCGGTTGGCGCGGTCGTTACCCACGGCAAGGACATCGTCGGTGAAGCGCGCAACGCGATGCGCGGGACGCTCGACCCGACCGCCCATGCCGAGATCGTTGCCATCCGCCACGCCGCGACCCGGCTTGGCCAGGCGCGGCTTGACGGCTGCACCTTGTGGGTGACGCTCGAACCGTGCGCGATGTGCGCCGCCGCGATCGGCCTGGCGCGGATCGAGAAACTGGTATTTGCCGCCGAAGATCGCAAGGGCGGCGCGGTGGTCAGCGGCCCCCGACTGTACAGCTTGCCCACCTGCCATCACCGGCCCGAGGTGCTCGGGGGAATCGGCGAGGCGCTCGCCGCCGACCAGTTGCGCGCCTTCTTCGCCGCCCGCCGTATTTAGCGGCAGACCGAACAGACATCACCGTCCCCTTGTCGCCGCCTGCCAATGGGGGTTAGACGCAAGTCCTGCCCATGAGCGCCCCCCTCCTCCCTTTCCCTTGGCTGAGCCTGATCCTGATCCTCGCGCTGGTCGCGCTGAACGGCCTGCTGTCGATGGGCGAGTTGGCGATCGTCTCGGCGCGGGAGGCGCGCCTGAAGGGCCTCGCCAAGGCCGGCAGCAAAGGCGCCCAATGCGCGCTCGACCTTGCCGCCGACCCGGGGCGCTTCCTGTCGACCGTGCAGAGCGGGATCACCCTGATCGGAGTCGTCAATGGAGCCTTTTCGGGCTCGCGCCTTGGCCAACCGGTGGCGCAGCGACTCGAATGGCTCGGACTGGCGCACGACACCGCCGAGAATCTCGGCTTCGGATTGGTGATCGTCGTGACGACCTTCGTCAGCCTCGTCATCGGCGAGCTCATCCCGAAGCAATTCGCGCTGCGCAGCCCCGAGCCGATCGCGGTGGCGATGGCGATCCCGATGCGCTGGCTGGCCAAGGCGACCGCGCCGTTCGTGTGGCTGCTCGACCGGACCAGCGCGGCCATCTTCGCATTGCTGGGCATGACGCGGGAGAGCGAAAATCATGTCACTGCTGAGGAATTGCACCTTGTCGTCGCCGAGGCGCATAGCTCGGGCGTGCTCGAGGAAAGCGAGCGCGCGATCATCTCGGGCGTGGTCCGGCTGGCCGACCGGCCGGTGCGCGAGGTGATGACGCCGCGCACCGAGATCGACTGGCTCGACGCCGACGCCGATCGTGACGAGATCCGTGCGACGCTGCTCCAGACACCGCACAGCCGGTTGCCGATCGCCGAAGGATCGGTCGAGGAGATCATCGGGGTAGTCTCGGCGCGGGACCTGCTGCTGGCGCTGCTCGAGGGCCGCGAACTCGACCTGCGCGGGCTTGCCCGGGTGCCGCAAGTCATTCCCGACCTGATGGACGCGATGGACGCGCTCGGGGTGCTCCGCGAGGCGGAGGTGCCGCTGGCGCTGGTCCATGACGAATATGGCCATCTGGACGGAATCGTCACGCCGGGGTCGATCCTGGCGGCGCTGAGCGGGGCGTTTGCGAGCGACGCCGACGCCGATGACGACCCGCCACTGGTCGAACGCGCGGATGGCAGCTGGCTCGTGTCGGGGGCGGCCAATGCCGATTTGCTGATCGATCGGTTCGGCATGAACATGCCCGCCGAGCGCGACTATGCGACCGTTGCCGGGTTCGCGCTGTCGGTGCTCAAACGCCTGCCCGAGACGGGGGAGACGTTCGCGCATCAGGGCTGGAAATTCGAAGTGGTCGACATGGATGGCCGCAAGATCGACAAGCTCATCGCCAGCCCGCCCAAACGGCGTGAGATCGAACCCGCCTAAAGCTTGCCGAAATTCCGCTCGTAGCCATCCTCGTCGCCGCGGGCGAGATAGTCGGCCTGCTCGACGATCCGGTCGCGGGTGAAGCGGCCGCGGAAGGCGCCCATCGAGGCGTCGATATGCGCGACCTCGGTCGGGGTCAGTCGCGCGATCTGGTCGAAGCGGAAGATGCCCTGGCTGTGGAGCAGGGTGGCGAACTTGGGGCCGACGCCTTTGAGTCGCTGGAGATCGTCCGACGCGCCGCTCAGTTCGCCGTGGACATGGGTGCGCAGGATGTCACCCGACACGTCGCTCACCGCCGCCGCGGCCTCGGCGCCAAGGCCCCAGCCCTCGCGCACTCGGCCCGGGGCGGGCGGGACGACCTGGTCTGCCGCCTTGGGAAGCGCGCCGGTCATGTGCGGCCGACGCGGCGCCTCATCCAACAACCGCACCCGCTGGCGTGGGCGGAAGAGGAGGTAGCCGGTGATCACGCCGATCAACAATGCGATGATTACGACCGGTAGATACTGGTTGAAGACGTCGATCATCGGCGCGAGAATCCTTCCTGATTTACCAGCGCCGGTTGCGGCGACTTACTTCAGCCATATAGGCGAGCAGCAGCCCGATCGCGAACGCCGCCAGCGTCATCAGCGCGACTTCGGCGAACAGCGGGATCATCGGCGTGTCTCCGCGGGCAGGGATGACGCCGCCCACCGAGCCTCGCCCACTCCGGGAATCAGCTCCATCCGCCGCACGATCTCGTGGCGCTGGAAGTCGTCGGCGGGACCGCTGAGGATCAGCCGGCGGGTCAGCGGGCCGCGCTGAAGGTGGGCCTGGACCTGCACCATCTCGTCGCTGTCGAGCTGCGCGCGGGCGCTGGCCTCGACCGACGCGGCAAACCGGTCGCCATTGCCGAGCGCACCATGCCATAGTGCAGTGAGCGCTAAAACGGTCGTTAAACCCGCGCCAAACACGACTGCACGGTTCATGAGATGCGCTCCAGTTCGCGCCAGCCGATGTCGCGGCGGTGGAAACCGTCGGCGAAGTCGATCGCATCGACCGCGGCATAGGCGCGCGTCCGGGCTTCACCGAGCGAGCGGCCCTTCGCGGTCACGGCGAGCACCCGCCCGCCGCTCGCGACCAGCGCGCCGTCGCTGAGCTTCGTGCCCACCTGGAACACGGTCACGCCGATCAGCGCTTCGGCGCGATCGAGCCCGCCAATCGTGCCGCCCGCCGCCGGGGTCGCGGGATAGCCTTTCGCCGCGACCACCACGGACATCGTCGTCTCGTCGGACAGCTTTGGAGCCACCTCGCCGAGCCGTCCGGTCGCGACCGAATGGAGCAAGGCGGCGAAATCGCCGTCGACGCGGGGCATGATCGCCTCGCACTCGGGGTCGCCGAAGCGGACATTATATTCGATCAGGCTGGGGCCGTCGCGGGTCAGCATCAGCCCGGCGAACAGCACGCCGCAGAACGGGGTTCCCGCCGCCGCCATCGCCCGCGCGGTCGGCTCGACGATCTCGCGCATCGCCCGCGCCTCGAGTTCGGGGGTCAGCACCGGGGCAGGGGAATAGGCGCCCATGCCGCCGGTGTTGGGGCCGATATCGCCCTCGCCGACGCGCTTGTGGTCCTGCGCGCTGGCGAGGACTACCGCACGCGGCCCATCGACGAGCACGAACAGGCTGGCTTCCTCTCCGTCGAGAAACGCCTCGAGCACCATGGCGCCGTCACCCGCCGCGCGGATCGCGGCCTCGGCTTCGGCGCGGGTCAATGCAACGGTGACGCCTTTGCCCGCCGCCAGTCCGTCGGCCTTGATCACCACCGGGATCGCGAACCGGTCGAGCGCAGCCAGACCTTCGGCTACGGTCTCGACGCGAACATAAGCGGC
>JBKJMA010000155.1:0-4391 GCA_046596505.1 Sphingomicrobium sp. | reverse complement strand
CCGACGCTGACCGACTGGCAACGCATCAGCCGCTCGATGCGCAACCAGCTGGATGCCAAGATCCAGTTGCTGACGAGGACCAAGCAAAAGCTCGACCAGTGCATCGGCTGCGGGTGTTTAAGCCTGTCGCGCTGCCAGTTGTATAATCGCGACGACCGGGCGGCGGTGGGGGGAACGGGGCCGAGGTTTGTGCTGGACTAGGTTGATCGAGTGGGATGCTGGAGGTCCAGAATCTTGCGATAGACCTGTTCGGCAGCACTTATCTTTTCAAAGGCGGGCGAGAGCGCCCCAGACTGTCCCAATCCCCAACTTCGTGGCATCATCCGATAAAGTGGATTGGATGAGCCGAACTCGATTGTGGCGTAGCCACCTCGTATTGATCCAATGCGAACTTCAGATGTGCCGACGAGATTAATCGAACGTTCTTGCTGACGGAAAATGCCTTCGCGGATGATGGCTCTCCGGTCGGTTAAAAAATATCTGGTTCGCGAACGCGCATGTCGCGCCACGAAGAATCGTCCCACAGCGAAATAGATTCCTATCAGCAGAAACAACGGCAGCATGAGCAGTGCTATTGGGTCATTTTGAGCAGGGTTGCCTGTCAGCGCGACCGCATTGAGCAAAACCACGATCCCAAGCCATAGAAGCGTGAAGGGAATGGCGAACGCGTCGGCTGGCTCGAGCCAAATGCCCGGCTTGGGCGCACCGTGCCAAAGAATGCGTTCGTCCGAGGCAAGAACGGGATTTTCGTGGGCATGTTGCATCCGCATTCCTCATCGTTTTGAGCTTTCACTCCGCCGCCAGCAATTCCACCGCCCCGCCCAGGTCCACGCTAACCAACCGCGAAACCCCCTGCTCGACCATCGTCACCCCGAACAGGCGGTGCATCCGGCTCATCGTCACCGCGTTGTGGGTGACGATCAGGTAGCGGGTTTGGGTCTCGCCGACCATCGCGTCGAGCAGGTCGCAGAAGCGTTCGATGTTGGCGTCGTCGAGCGGGGCATCGACCTCGTCGAGGACGCAGATCGGCGCAGGGTTGGTGAGGAACAGCGCGAAGATCAGCGCGATCGCGGTCAGCGCCTGCTCGCCGCCCGACAGCAGCGTGAGCGACTGCAACCGCTTGCCCGGGGGCTGCGCGTAAATCTCGAGCCCCGCTTCCAGCGGATCGTCCGAGTCGACCAGCGCGAGATGCGCCTGCCCGCCTTCGAACAACCGCGTGAACAGGCGGCGGAAATGCGTATCGACCTCCTCGAACGCGGTGCGCAGGCGTTCGCGGCCCTCGCGGTTGAGGTTGCCGATCGAGCCGCGCAGGCGGTGGACCGCTTCGCTCAGTTCGGCCTGCTCGGCGTGGCCCGATCCGGCTTTTGCTTCGGTCGCCGCAAGTTCATCGGCGGCGACGAGGTTGACCGGGCCGAGGCGCTCGCGGTCGCCGGTGAGACGGTCCATCGCCGCCGATTCCTCGCTCGCCCCGGCCACCGCGGCGGGATCGAACGCGAACCGTTCGGCCAGAAGCGGCGGCGGGCACTGGAAGCGCTCGCCCGAAACTCGCCCCATCTCGGCGCGGCGGGCGTCCTCGTTCTCGGCGCGGGCGACGGCTCCGGCGCGCAGCTCACGCGCGCTGGCAAGCTCTTCGGTGAGCGCGGCAAGCGCAGCATCGGCGGCGCGCGCGGCCTCACCGGCGGCCGCCACCGCGGCTTCGGCGGCAGTCATCTCGGCGGCAAGGCGCGTCCGGACCGCGTCACCCGCGTCGATCTCGCGCACCAGTGCTGCAGGCTTGGCCTCGACGACCGCGCTTTCCTCGGCAATCTCCTCGAGCCGCCGCGCCATCTCGGCCAAGCGCCGCGCCGCATCGCCGGCCCGCGCCTGCCACCCGGAAATCTCGGCGCGCTGGGCCGACGCGCGCTCGCGCGCCACCGCCAATGCCTGGTCGTGCGCGGCGAGCGCGGCGGTTGCCGCTTGCAGCCCCTGACGCGCGGAGTCGTGGCGAGCTTGCGCCGCCGCGAGCCGCGCGCGTCCGGCCTCGGGATCGGGCAGCGCGGTGCGGCGATCTTCGGCGGCGGTACGCTCGGCTTCCGCGCTGGCGCGCTGGTCGGCAAGTTCGCTTTCGGCGCGGGCGAGTTCGCCGAGGCGGGCATCCTGACGGGCTCGCAGCGCCTCCGCCTGATCGAATGCGCGCAAGGCGGCGCGCTCGGTTTCGGCAAGTGTGTTCAACCCGCGCTCGGCAGCGATTGCGGCGGCCTGCACGAGGTTGAGGTCGGTCTGCACCGTGTTGTAGCGATTTTCGGCTTGCACCAGGTTTTCACGCAAATTCGGCAGTTTTCCGCCAAGTTCGGTGAGGCGATTGTCGGCCTCGAGCCGCGCCGCCTCCGCCGCGCCTTCGCCGCGCGCGACCAGCCCGTCCCACCGCCGCAGAGATCCGCCAGTTGTCACCAGCCATTCGCCGGGGGCCAGCGCCTGACCCTCATCGCGCACCGCAACCCGCACCAGCGCCAACCGCGCCGCCAGCTCGGGCGGGGCTGCGGTGACGTGCTTGGCGAGACTATCCGCAACCGGCGCAGGCACGCTCGCACCCGTCCAAAACCGCCCATCTTCGCTCGCCGGAGCCGCACCCACTGCCGCCTTGGCTTCACGCCCCAGCACAGCCGCTAGTGCACGTTCGTACCCCGGCGCTGCGCGCACCTGGTCGAGCGCGAGCGGCAAGCCGTGCTTGGGCTTGGCCTGCCGTGCACGCGCCTCGCGGTCACGAGTCAGCGCCTGAACCTCACGCTCGGAGCCGGTCAGATCGGCGCGGGCGGTGGCGAGATCGTCCGCCGCAGCATCGCGCGCCGCCTGCAGTTCACCCCGCCGGGCCTGCTGCGCGGTCAGCGCTGAGCGGGCAGCGGTTAGCGCGGCGCTAGCGGCATCGCGCGCCGCGATAGCACGAGCCAGAGCCGCAGCCGGATCGCCCTCCCGTACGAGCGCAGCGCGCGCCTCTGCCAACCGCGCTGCGTCGCTTGCCAGCCGCATCAGCCGTCCGGTCGCCGCCTGCACTTCGGCCTCGGCGATCCGCCACTCGGCTTCGACTCCGGCCTGCGCCGCGGTCGCCTGCGCCAGCGCGAGCTCGGCCGCGCGCAAAGCTCGGTCGGCCTCGTCTAGCGCCACGGCAAACCTCGGTCGCCGCGCCTCGTCAGCCTCCAGCTCGGCCTTGGTCGCGGCCATATCCGCTTCGAGCTGGGCAAGCGCGGCGGCGGCATCGCTGGTCAGCCGGTCGGCCTCACCGCGGTCGCCTTCGAGCCGGGTGCGCTGGCGGACAAGGTCGGCGATGCGCGCTTCGGCGGCTTCGAGTTGGCCGCTCAGCGCGGCCAGGCGGTGCCCGTGTGCCGAAGCATCGTCGCGGCGGTCGGCGAGCGTATCGCGCGCTTCCGCGTGCGCTTCGGCGGCGGCGCGCTGGGCGTCCTGCGCGGCCTTCGTCGCTCCCTGCGCCGCGATGACGCGCGCCTCCGCGAGCTTAGCCTCTGCCTGCGCTGCCTCGGCAGCCGCGGCGGCATCGCGCCAGCGAGAAAATACCAGTCGGGCTTCGGCGAGGCGGATTTTGTCGGACAGCGCAGTGTAGCGCTCAGCAGCGCGGGCCTGGCGGCGCAGCGCGGCAATCTGGCCCTCGAGCCCGGCCATGATGTCGACCAGCCGGGCCAGATTTGCCTCGGTCGCGCGCAGCTTGAGTTCTGCGTCGCGGCGGCGGACGTGGAGGCCCGCGATCCCCGCCGCTTCCTCAAGCATCTGGCGGCGCTCTGCGGGCTTGGCCGCGATCACCGCCGCTACCCGCCCCTGGCTGACCAGCGCGGGGCTGTGCGCGCCGGTTGCCGCGTCAGCAAAGACCAGCGCGATGTCCTTGGCCCGGACGTCGCGGCCGTTGAGCCGGTAGGCCGAGCCCGCGCCGCGTTCGATCCGCCGGACGACCTGGAGTTCCTCGCCCGCGTCATCGTCCGCGGTCAGGACGACTTCGGCGAAATCGCGCGCCGGGCGCTGTGCGGTTCCGGCGAAGATCACGTCGTCCATCCCACCCGAGCGCAGGCTCTTGGGCGAACTCTCGCCCATCACCCAGCGGATCGCTTCGAGCAGGTTGGATTTGCCGCAGCCGTTGGGGCCGACGACCCCGGTCAGCCCGGTCTCGATGCGCAATTCAGCCGGTTCGACGAAGCTCTTGAAACCGCTCAGCTTGAGCCGTCTGAAGCGCATCGCGAGGTCGCTTGCCGCTCTTTCGCCTTACCGCGCGCCGGCGTTCTGAATGATCGGTTCGATCTGCGCGAACGTCGCTCCGGCGACCTTGTTGGCGCCGTTGACGAGCAGCGTCGGGGTCGAATCGATCCCGTCCTTGCCGTACGCCTCGGTATGCTTGGCAACCGCGGTCGCGG
>JBKJMA010000131.1:0-2621 GCA_046596505.1 Sphingomicrobium sp. | reverse complement strand
AGAACGCTACCGGCAACTGGATCAAGGTGGTACAGCGCGTACCGGTGCGTATTTCGCTGGACAACAAAGAGCTGGACAAGCATCCACTGCGCATTGGCCTTTCCACCGTTGCCACCGTCGATATCACCCACGATCAGGGTCGCATGCTGGCCGACAGCTCGGCACGGCAACCCGTTGCGCAAACCAGCGTCTACGATCAAATGGGTAGCAAGGCAGACGCCGAGGCGGACCGGATCATTCGGGCAAACTTGCCTGGCAATACGCACTGAGTCGGGCCCGGACGATGGCTGCCCTACCCAACGACGAACAACCATGGAAGCCGCTGCAGGGCTCCGCGCTGGTTCTGCTCACCATCGCGGTGGCATTCAGCACCTTCATGGAAGTGCTGGACATGACCATCGTCAATGTCTCGGTACCGCACATTGCCGGCAGCCTGGGCGTCAGCCCCAGCGAGGGCACCTGGACGATCAGCTCCTACGCGCTCGCCAGCGCGATCATGCAGCCATTGACGGGCTGGTTGGCACGGCGATTTGGCGAGGTCAGAACATTCATTACCTCGGTGGGATTGTTCGTTGTTTTCTCCATGCTTTGCGGTCTGGCCACCAGCATGCCCATGCTGGTGATTTTCCGGCTGTTGCAAGGTGCCGGATCCGGCCCGATGGTGGCTCTTTCGCTGTCGCTCCTGCTGGCAAGCTACCCGAAGGCCAAACAAGGTATGGCACTGGCGTTGTGGGCAATGACCGTCGTGGTCGCACCCATCTTCGGGCCGATCCTTGGCGGCTGGCTTACCGACAATCTGTCCTGGCCGTGGATCTTCTACATCAACGTGCCTGTGGGTGCGCTGGCGGCAATCGTCACCTGGGCGCTACTACACAAACGGGAAACCAAAACGCACAAGGCGCCGATCGACGTCATCGGCCTGGCCTTGCTGGTGGTCGGCGTGGGTGCCCTGCAATTCATGCTGGACAACGGCAACGACAACGACTGGTTCTCCTCGCCGATGATCCTCACGCTGGGACTGATTGCGCTGGTCTGCCTTACTTTCCTGATCGTCTGGGAGTTGTTGGCAAAGCATCCCGTGGTCGACCTTTCACTGTTCAAACGTCGAAATTTCACTATCGCCGTCATCGCGTTGTCGCTGGGCATGATGGGATTCTTCGGCATCAACGTGATCTTTCCGCTGTGGTTGCAGACCACACTCGGCTATACCGCGACCTGGGCCGGATTGGCCAGCGCGCCAGTGGGCGTACTGGCCTTTCTGATGGCACCGGTGATCGGTGCCAATATCCAGCGTCTGGAATTGCGTGCGGTGGTGACTTTTGCCTTCCTGGTCTTCGCCGGCACCTCGTTCTGGTTCGCCAGCTTCGACAGCTCAGCCTCCTTCTCGACACTGATATTGCCGCGATTTGTCATGGGCCTCGGCATTGCTTGCTTCTTCATCCCGCTCAATCAAATGTATCTGTCGGGACTGCCCGCGAACCAGATCGCAAGCGCCTCGGGACTGGCCAATTTTTGCCGCACGCTGGGATCGAGCATTTCTACCGCTGCAACGGTCACGCTGTGGCAGCATCGTGGGGAATATCACCACGCCGTGCTCACTGAAAACATCAGTCCGGCCGCACCGGCGGCCACCAGTTTTCTACAGCAGTTGCAGCACGCCGGCTTCTCGCCGACCGAACAGCTGGGCCTTATCAATCAGTTGATCACCCGTGAAGCGCTGACCTTGGCGGTGAACGATGTCTACTTGGTATGCGCCCTGCTGTTCCTGGCAATGATCCCGCTGCTGTGGTTTGCGCGACCACCCTTTGGCAACGCAGACGGAGGCGCCGGACACTGATCCGGGGAGAAAATGCTGCGGCGAGGCGCTGCAGCATTCCTGCCTGGACGCCTGCTGGTGCGGCGCAATATCTTCTGCTAGCTTGTGTCGCATGGCACAAACCAAGCGCACCATCAAGAAATACCCGAACCGTCGTCTCTACGACACGGAAATCTCCAGCTACATCACGCTGGAAGAAGTCCGCCAGCTTGTACTGGACAACGAGGACTTCGAGGTCAGGGACGCCAAGAGCGGCGCAGACCTGACCCGTTCGGTATTGCTGCAGATCATCTCCGAGCATGAAGACAAAGGTCAGCCGATGCTGTCGCCGCAGCTGCTCAGCCAGATCATCCGCTTCTACGGCAATTCGCTGCAGGGCTTCATGGGGCCTTACCTGGAGCGCAGCCTGCAGGTCTTCCTTGATCAGCAGACCCAATTCCGCAGCCAGCTAAACAGCCTGATGGGTCAGACCCCCTGGAACACGCTCAACGATCTGACCGAGCGCAACCTGGCCACCTTTCAGGAAATGCAGCGTGGGCTGATAGATACTGCCGGGAAAGTGGCCCCAGGCGCCAGCGCCGCCGGCCGTGGCAGCAAGAAAACCGCCTGATTGCGGTCTCGACTGACGACGCGCACCGACGCGCCATTCGTCGTAAATTTTTTGAACTGATCGCTGCGGCACAGCACGTGCTGCCATGCGGCATGATCAAGCCTGTGGACGCATAAACGATGAGTCAATCCGCTCTTTCTTCACGAGTCGCCTTGGTCACCGGCGGCATTGGTGGCTTGGGTACTGAAATCTGTC
>JBKJMA010000124.1:0-8285 GCA_046596505.1 Sphingomicrobium sp. | reverse complement strand
TGGCATATTCGCACTTGGCGAGCGCCGCCGGCGGCGGGAAGATCACCGGATTACTTTTATAGTCGTCGGGCATCAGCGCCTTGGCGGCCGCGTTCGGGGTCGGGTAGAGGATCGTCTCGGTGATCTTCTTGCCGACCTCGGCGTCGAGGAGATAGTTGATCAACGCA
This sequence comes from Sphingomicrobium sp., assembly GCA_046596505.1. GTDB lineage: Bacteria > Pseudomonadota > Alphaproteobacteria > Sphingomonadales > Sphingomonadaceae > Sphingomicrobium. The sequence continues at coordinate 8,118 of JBKJMA010000124.1, read as the reverse complement.
TGGGCGTTCTTGGGATGCGGCGCGCCGACCGGAATGCACAACGTGTCCGAATTTAGCTGACTGCCTTCCTTGGGAAGAACGAAGTCGATGTCGTCGTCCTCGACCATCTTCTGGGCGATGTCGCCGTTATATTCTAACACCAGGTCGACTTCGCCCTTGACCAGCAGATCCTGGCCATTGTCCTCGTGAAACACCTTCACGAACGGCTTCTGCTTGATCATCATTTTTTCGATCGTCGCGATGTCCGTCGAGGTCAGCGCATTAGCCGACTTGCCGAGATATTTGCCGTAAAGGCGAAACAGGTCGCCAGCTTCACTGAACAGGCCGATCTTGCCGGCATATTCGTTCGAATCGAACAACACTTTCCAGCTGTCGGGAACAGTCTTCACCTTCGACTTGCGATAGCCGATCCCGAGCACCAGCCAGGTGTAGGGCATCGAATATTTGCGGCCCGGATCGTAGGGCACGTCGATAAAGCTGGGGTCGATGTTTTTCATATTGGGAATGAGGTTATGATCGAGCGGCACGATCATCTTCGATTCCACCATGCGCTCGACGAAATCGTTCGATGGGACGATCACGTCGAAGCCGGGGTTCCCTGCGCGCAGCTTGGCGAACAGTTCGTCGTTGGTGGCGAACAGCGACATGTTGACGTCGATGTCGCTCGCGCCCTTGAAATCGGCCAGCGTCGTCTCGCCGATGTAGGTGTCCCAATTGTAAAAGTTGAGCTTCTTGTCTTCGCCTGTGGCGGCGATCTTGCCGACGCTCTTTGGGCTGCTATCGCCTTTCCCGCAGCCGGCCAAGCCGCCGAAGCTAAAACCCACCGCCGCGACGCCGAGCCCCTGCAGGATTGAGCGACGGTTGCCCTTGAGTTCCCCCAATGTAATTCGACGATCCATCGCTCTTACTACCCTGAAGACTGTTACCGCTGATTGTTCTGCGCGTTTCGAACGTCGCATTCAACCGGGCGGATGATCGACGCGCATAACCAAGCGCGCCTCGCTTCCCAAGGCCAGTCTGTTATGCGACACGACTGCCATCAGTGGAACCGATAGCTCGATGAACATCACTTTCCGACAGATGCGATATTTCATCGCGGTCGCCGAAATTCGATCAATTTCGGGCGGGGCGGCGAGTGTCGGTATCTCGCAATCGGCGGTGACCGACGCGATCCGCTTCATCGAGGCCGAGCTCGGCTGTGAAATGTTCGCGCGCCATGCCCGCGGCGTCATCCTGACCCGCGAGGGGCAGCAGTTCTTGCGTCACGCGCGAAAGATCGTCGATGCGATGAACGATATTCGCGGCGGCATCGCCCAGAATACGGACGAAGTCAGCGGCACGCTAAAGGTCGGTGCGACGCCGACCGTGACCGGCTATTTCTTGCCCGATCTGCTCGCCCGATACCGGCAGGCCTTCCCGTCGGTCAAAGTCGCGATCGTCGAGGAGAAGAGCGACTATATCGAACATATGCTGGTCAATGGCGAAATCGACCTTGCCATCCTGGTCGTCCCCGGTCTCACTCGGCCCGAGGCGCTGGACCATGACGTGCTCCTGCGATCCGACATGCGGGTGTGGATGGCGCCAGCGCACCGCCTGTCCGACCAGGAGAGCTTCAGCCTGGCCGAACTGGCCGAAGAACCGCTGATCGATATCAACCGGGAGGAGTTGCAACTGGTTTCCAGCGCGGTGTGGCAACGCCAGCCGGTGCACAGTCGCCCCGCCTATCGCAGCGCATCGGTCGAGGCGATTCGCGGCCTGGTGGGCACGAACGCCGGGCTCGCGATCCTGCCCGACCTGCTTTACCGACCGTGGTCGCTCGACGGCGACCGGATCCTCGCGAAGCGCACCCGCGACCAGCTCCCGACGTTCGATATTGGACTCGTCTGGCGGCGGCTGACCCGGCAGAGCGAGGCGGCGACCCTGTTCATGGAGGCCGCGCGGGGCAAGCGGGTGCTGCGTTAACAGGGTCAAATCTTGATATTTTGTGCGTTGCAGCATATATGGGGGGCGCTCGGGCACACCCGTCCGTTCTTGCATTCATCGAGTCTTTGTCATGCCCGCGCTTGCCCTGTTGTCGATCCTCAAGCTGCTTTTTCCAGCCCCGACCACGCGCCGCTGACGTCTTGCCGGCTCAGGCCGTGCGCAGATACCATTCGTAATCGAGCTCTGGGACTTCCGCGAAATAGCGGTCCTGTTCCTGGCGCTTGACGATCGAGTAGATGTCGACGAAGCGCACGCCCAGATACTCCTTCATCGCCTCCGACCTAGCGAAGCGATCGACCGCAGCGAACCAGTTGGACGGCATCGGATCGGCGTTGGGATCGGCCGGCGCTTCATAGCCATTGCCGACAATCGCCGCTCCGGGATCGAGCTTGCCGGTGATTCCGTGGTGCATTGCCGCAAGCAATGCCGCGACCGCGAGATAGGGGTTGGCGTCGGCGCCGCACGCGCGATGCTCGACGTGGCGGCTCGACGGCGACCCGGCGGGGACGCGGAACGATACGGTGCGGTTGTTGACGCCCCAGGTCGGCGCGACCGGCGCATAACTGTTCGCCCGAAAACGGCGATAGCTGTTGGCGTTGGGCGCGAAGATGGCGAAACTGTCGGCGAGCAGCGCCCTCATTCCCGCGATCGCCTGCTTGAGCAGCGGTGTGCCCTCGGGGTCGTCTGACGCGAACGCGTTCTGGCCGCTCTCGTCGAGCATCGAGACGTGGAGGTGCATGCCATTGCCGGCGCTGTCGGCAAACGGCTTGGCCATGAACGTCGCCTCCATGCCGTGCTGCGCCGCGGTCGCCTTGACCAGTCTTTTGTAGATCAGTGCATCGTCGCACGCCCGCATCGCGTCGGGCTTGTGGCGCAGGGTCAGCTCATACTGGCCGGCGGCATATTCGGAGATCGCGCTTTCGAGCGGGATGCCTTGCGCGTCGGCGCCGGCATAGAGGGAGTCGAGAAAGGCGCGCTGGTCGTCGAGCTCGGCGAGGCCGTAGACCTGGATATCGCTCCGTTCGATCCCGCCGCCCGACGCCACCCGCGGTCGCCCGTCCGGACCGCGCTTGGCGTCGAGCAGGTAGAATTCGAGTTCCACCGCGACCACCGGGGTTAGCCCGATCGCCTTAAGCCGGTCGATCACGCCCTGCAGCACGGTGCGCGGATCGAGGTCGTGCGGCGTCCCGTCGAGCTCATGGAAGCTAGTCAGGAACTGCGCCGCGCCGGGCCCGCCCCACGGCGTCGGCACGAGCGTCCCCGGCACCGGCCAGCAATGGCAGTCGGCATCGCCGGTCTCCCACAGCAGCTTGGTCTCCTCGACGTCGCGCCCGGTGATGTCCGCGAAGGTGACCGAAATCGGCAGGAACCGAGCATTCTCATACACCGCCATCACCTCGTGCTGGCGAAGCCGCTTGCCGCGCGGCACCCCGCACATGTTGGTGAAGATCATGTCGACCGCATCGACCTGCGGATGCCCCGCGAAAAAGGCGTGGGCTTCGTCGATCGCGTTCACGGGAGCGGTCATAGTCGGTCCTTCAGGGCGTAATAGAGGAGGCCAAGCGAGGCGAGCGGCTTGGCAAAAAAAGGGCCGCCGGGGAAGCGGCGATGCGGCAACGCGGCCAGCGTGTCGAACGCGTCGCCGTCGCCGTCGATCGCCTCGACCAGCAATTCGCCGGCAAGCGTGGTCAGGAGCGCGCCATGCCCCGAGAAGCCATGCGCGATCCAGATGTTATCGCGGCGGACGAGGTGCGGCAGACGGTTCATCGTCACACTGACGATGCCGCCCCAGCCATAATCGATCGGGGTTCCGGAGAGGCGCGGAAAGACCTCGGCCATGTAGGGGCGCACGAACTCGGTGATGCTCGACGGTGGCGACTGGCGGTACTTCTCGCCGCCACCGAAGATCAGCCGCTTGTCAGCGCTCAGGCGGAAATAATTGAGCACGAACCGGCTGTCGGCGATCGCGGCGTCGCCCGGAATTAGCTCGTCGGCGAGCGCGCCGAGCGGCGCAGTGGCGATATTATAATTCATGATCGGCACGGTGAAGCCGCGCGCCGACGGCAGCAAGTCGCCGGTCCAGGCGTCGGCGGCGATGATCAGCTGGTCGGCGATGACCGAGCCGTGCGCCGTGACCGCCTCGACCGTCCGGCCTTCCCGGATTGCAGTGACGCGCGTCCCCTCGTGGATCGTCGCGCCTGCAGCCAGCGCCGCCTCGGCCAGCCCCCGCACATAGTTGAGCGGATGAAAATGCCCCCCGCGCCGGTCGAATACGCCGCCATGATAGAGCTCGGTCGAAACATGCCGTCCGGTGTCGGCGGGCTCGACTAGCTCGAGCTCGGGCCGACCAAAATCGCGCGCCAGCAATTCTGTTTCGCGCGCCATCGCTGCGAAATGGCTCGGCTTCCACGCCGCCTCGAAATGGCCGGGCTTGAGGTCGCAGGCGATGTCGTGCTTCGCGATCCGCGCCGCGACCCGGTCGACCGCCATCATCGCCACTTGGTAAATCGCCTGAGCGCGCGCCAGCCCGAACGTCTCGACCAGCTCGCCCGCGTTCCACCGCAGCCCCGGAATCAGCTGTCCGCCGTTGCGCCCCGACGCGCCGTACCCGACCGTCTCGGCTTCGAGCACGACCACCTTGCGCCCGGTCTCCACCGCGGCAAGCGCCGCCGCCATCCCGGTGAATCCCCCCCCGATCACGCACAGCTCGGCGCGAACCGTCCCCATCAGCGGCGGCTGCGCGGCGACCGGATTGCCGCTGGCACGGTAGTAGTTGTCGGGAACGCCCAACGGCTAGACCCGCAGTAGCAAGTGTTCGCGCTCCCACGAGCTAATCACCGACTGGTAATTTTCCAGCTCGCTTCCCTTGATCGCGTAGAAGATCTCGAAGAACTCGTCGCCAAGCAGCGCGCGAACCGGGCGGCAGCTGCGGAAGCGGTCGAGGGCGGACTCGAGGCTGCGCGGAAGAGTCCGGGCGCGGGTGTAAGCATTGCCCTCTATCGACTTGGGCGGAAGCATGCGGTCGATCATCCCGATATAGCCGCACAATAATGACGAGGCGATCGCCAGATAGGGGTTGGAGTCGGCCCCCGGCAGGCGGTTCTCGATCCGCCGGTTGGCGGCATTAGACACCGGTATGCGCAAGCCGCAACTTCGATTGTCGGTTCCCCACTGGACGTTGATCGGCGCGTCGCTGTCCGGCCGCATCCGGCGGAAGCTGTTGACGTTGGGGGCGAACATCGGCGTGACCTGGGGGAGCAACCGCGCGAGTCCGGCGATGTAGCTGCGGAAGGCAACGCTGTCGCGGCCATCGGCACGCGAGAAGATATTCTTGCCGTTGCCGATGTCGAGCACCGACTGGTGGATGTGCATCGCTGAACCCGGCTGGTTGCTCATCGGCTTGGCGAGGAAGGTCGCGTAAACGTCGTGCTCGAGCGCAACCTGGCGGACGATCCGTTTGAACAGCAGCACTTCGTCGGCCAGCCGAAGCGGGTCGCCGTGGAGGAAATTCACCTCGAGCTGCGCCGCGCCGGATTCGTGAATCATCGTGTCGATGTCGAGCCCGGCCCGTTCGCAATTTTCGTAGATATGCTCGATGATGTTTTCGAATTCGTTGAGCGCCTCGAGCCCGTAAGGTTGACTGGCGGTCTCCGGACGCCCCGATCGCCCGATCGGCGGGAGCAACGGGAAATCGGGATCGGTGTTGCGCGATACGAGGTAGAATTCGACCTCGGGCGCGATGATCGGCCGCCAGCCCTTGTCGGCGTAAAGCTGCAACACCCGCTTGAGAATCATCCGCGGCGCGAAGCCGACCGCCGCGCCGTTGCGGTCGAACGCGTCGGCGATGACATAGGCCGTCCGCGTCTTGAACCCCGGCGCTTCGCAGATTGTCGACACATCGGGCACCATGACATGGTCGGGGTCGGTGACCGGAACGATATGGCCGATGCCGTCCGGATATTCGCCGGTGATCGTGACCGAGAAGACGCTGCCCGGAATGCGCAGCGTCCCGTCCTTGACGCCCGACAGGAACTTGGCGGCAGGCAGCACCTTGCCGCGCTGCACGCCGTTCATGTCGGGCACGATGCATTCGACCTCGGCGATCTCATGCTCGGCGATCCAGTTCTTAAATTGGTTAGTCATGATCACTCTCTTGATTCGTGTGTCGAGGCAGGAGCGGCTCGACGAGTGGCGCTAGAGACCGGGGTCGGCGATGCTGGAGCTTACCACCGAGCTTGATCGTGATCTCGATTGGCGGCCACTCTGTCGCGCCGTCGCCAATCCTCACACGCCGCACGGGCGGACCGGACGGCATCGTCGATTTCGGCGGCTCCTCCCGCGACTGCCTCGCCGGGCGAGTGGCCATCACCGGGGGAGCGGTTGCCAAAAAGCGCTCCATCGCGCGCGGCGGAAGGAGCGCCTTCGATCAGTGCCTCGGTGGGCAAGCAGAGCGCGGCAACCCGTTGCCGCACGCCATGCACTCCTTGACCCTGCTCGAAATCATCCCTTGCCCAACCTGTGATCACTCTTTGCACATTCCGCGCCACGTCCGAACGGCGAATATCGTCGAAACCTGGAGTGTTTACTGGCGATACACGAGTGTCAGCCCGATCGTCCGTGGTCTGACCGTCGAGTTTTCATACAACGCCGTATTGGAGTCTTGGTGAGTATAGCCGAGTTGGGGCGCGACATCGAACAGATTATCGACAAACAACGAGACATTGGCCTTCCCGAGAAGGACCCCTGCACGCAAGCTTACAAAGGTGTAGGCGACAGGGGCAATCAGCGCAGGATCGTAATTGGCGCTGTTAGGATCGCGATCGGTTGTCGGCGTTTTCAGCCGGCTCTTATACTCGGCGTCGCCGCGGATATAAGCGTCGTTGCGGCCGAGCGGAAAGTTATATTGGGCGCCGAGCGCAACGGTCCACGGCGCGCCTTCGATTGCGTCGCCGCTGTTGACCACGACCGCACCGGTGGGCGACAGGCTGGCGTTCTGCGTATAGCGCGTGTGGGTATAGCCGACCGATCCGTCGATGGTTAGCGCGGGGGTCGGCCGCAGTGTCGCCTGAAGGTCGAACCCGCGGCTTCGTGCCTTGCCGAGATTGGCGATGAAGCGGATGGCGCATTGCGGCAGGTTGACGATCTGCTGGATGTTCTTCCAGTCGACTTGGTAGACCGACCCATCGAGCGATAGCGCGCCGCCGAACAGGCGGTTCTTTGACCCGACCTCGTAGCTGCTAACCGTGTCCGACTTGTAAGTAATCGGCGCCGATGGAATGCCAAGATTGTCGAGGCTGTCCTTACACGGATCAACCGGGACCGGCGGGTTGGCTCCCGCCGCGCGGAAACCGCGCGACCAACTGGCGTAGAACAGGTTGTTGCGGTCAGCCTGGTAATTGATCCCGAACTTGGGTGTAAACGGCTTGTCCGATGAACTGCCGGCGCCCTCCGTGCGCGATCCGTTCTGCGACCCGTCGGCGAAATTCACCACCGAGAACTTCGTGCTGGCATAACGCCCGCCGGCAGTCAGTCTGAGCTTATCGGTCACCGCGAATGTAACGTTGGCGAAGCCTGCGATCTGCTTTTCGACCGCCTTGCTGTCGTTGATATAACTGTCGATGCCATTGTAGAGCGGGTAGCCGAAAAACTCCTCGAGGCTCATGCCGAACACCTCATTGAAAAAGGCGTTGCCTAGCGGGTCGACCAGCTCTTCGATGCTGCGCTGCTTGCTGTGCTGATAGAAGACGCCGACGACGTAGTTGAACCGGGCATCGGGCGTATTCGACTGAACCCGGAGTTCCTGCGTGAAAATCTTCTGCTTGTTGGTGACCTTCGACGAACTGAGGTAATAGGGAAGTCGCGGATCGATCCCGGTCGGGGTTAGGAATGGATCGATCGTGCACCCGCCTTCACAAAGGCTCTGATAATAGGACAGGTCGTAAAGCGTCCCGCTATAGCCGCTGTAATTGGTGCGCCTGAAGTAGGACGTGTTCGAGATCAGCGACACGCCGCCCGTGTCATAGCGCGCGTAGAGCGTCGGCAGCACGATCCGATCCTGGATCCCACGATACTCCGGCGTGCTGGTGCGAAACACGCCACTGCCCGGGTCGGAAAGGCCGACGAAAAAATTATTCG
>JBKJMA010000064.1:0-10882 GCA_046596505.1 Sphingomicrobium sp. | reverse complement strand
CCCCTGCGCAAGGTCGGCCGAGCAGCGCTCACCGACCGAGCTTCATGCCCAGTTCGATCCCATAGAACCGCGGCGGGCCATATTGTGCGTTCTGCCACAGTCCTGCAACATTCTGCTCGGCGGTTTTGTAACGCTTGTCGGTGAGGTTGCGACCGATCGCGCGGACGTAATAACGGTCGTCGGCGGCGGCAAGGGTCACCGACGCATTGACCAGCGTTCGCGCATTCAGGAAAGTGTTGCCGAGGATCTGATTGATGTCTTGGGTGAACAAGTTCCGTCCGACATAGGTCATATTGCCGTTGAAAGTCGCTTTCAAGCTGGCGATCGGCACTTGATAGGTCCCGTCCAAGGTCCACTGCCATTTGGGGGCCCGGTCGAGCGGGGCGTCAGCGAGATTGTAGCCGGCGCCGGGCGCGGTATAGGTCTTGTACTTGCCGTCCTGATAGCCGAGCACCCCACGCAGCGTCAGCCCGCGCATCGGCACTGCGGATGTTTCGAGCTCGAGCCCGTTGACCACCGCGCTGGCAGCATTGACGAAGATGGTGACCTGATTGGGCTGACCGTTGACGACCAGCGGAACGTTGAGCTGCTTCTGCAAGTCCTTGTACTTCACGTGGAAGCCGGTGAGGTTAAACCGCAACCGATGATCGTAAAATTCGCTCTTGACGCCGGCCTCCCAGCTATCGGCCGTCTCCGGCCGGGTTGCTCGAGCGGCGGAGCGGAAGGCATTGAGGTCGGCTCCGAACGGCGCGAAGCCACCGATCTGGTCGTTGAACCCGCCCCCTTTAAACCCGCGCGAATAGGTTGCGTAAGCGAAGATGCTTGGCGCCGCCTGCCAGCCGAGGCTGACGCGATAGGTTGGCTTGTTCGACTTGGCCTTCACCGTCACGACGCCAGCGGGGTAATTGTAGACACTGGCATCGAGCGAATTATTGACGACGATGGTCGGGTCGAACCCACCGCCCAGCGTGGGCACAAACGCCTGTTGGCGGCCGAGCCATGTCTTCTTTTCCCACGTGTAGCGCGCGCCGCCAGTTAGCGTGACGGTTGGCGTAATCTTGTACGTTCCTTCGGCGAAGACCGCTTTCGACGATCCCTTCTGTGCGTTGCACAGGATGTAAGGGGTGTCATTCCAGTTGCCGAATGGCAGCGGCCCGGCCACGAGATCGAGGAAGCCGAGGATCTGGGCGACGCAGAAGTCAATCGATTCATGCTGGTAGAAGCCCCCGGCGACAAACTGGAACGGCCCCTCAAATTTGCTAGCGAATCGGAGCTCCTGCTGGAAGGTTTTGCGGTCGTCGTCGCGACTGGCGTCGAAGAAGGACAGCGTCTGCCCGTCGGCGGCGGTCGGCGCGACCCCGGCATAGCTGTTCGGCAGCCGTGTCCGTTGGAAGCGATAACCGGTGACTGACGTCAGCGTACCCGAACCAACGTCGAGGTCGGAGTTGAGATAAAAGCCGTCGACGCTGACCCGCTGACCTTTTTCGATATTGACCAGCCCGCTGTTGCGCGTCGTGATCGCGGCATTGTCTAGCGGATCGCTGCTGTTCGGGTTCGGGCGCACCGTGTGGAGCAGGTCGGTGAGGAACGCTCCGCTGCCGGTAAATTCGCCGTTGACATTGACCGACGGCACGCTGTCCGACCGATCGCGGAGCCATTCATATTGCGCGAGCATGCGTAGTCCGGGGGTCGGCTCGAACAACAATTTGGCGCGCGCATTGGCCACCTTCCGACCGCCGATCCGACGTCCATCGAGGCAACCCGACACGCCTTGGAACTTGCTTGGCACGAAGCCGGTCACAGGGCCGAAGCACGCGCCGTTGTGGTAATAGCCATCGTCCTTGTCGTAACCCCCGACCAGCCGCAGCGCGAGCTTGTCGTTGATCAGCGGGATATTGAGCGATCCCTGGATTTTCTGGGTGTTGAAGCTGCCGTACTGGAAGCGTGCTTCGGCGCCGAACTGGTTCATCACCGGGCGCTTGGTGCGCACCGTGACGGCGCCACCGGTCGTGTTCTTGCCGAACAAGGTGCCCTGCGGGCCGCGCAGCACTTCGACCTGCGCAACGTCGAACGTGTCGAGCAGCTGGGTCTGGACCGACGGGACCACGAAATCGTCGAGCAGTACCGCGACCGGCGGCTCGAAATAGACGATGATATTGGTCTGGCCGACGCCGCGGATCGCGAACGACGCGGCGTTGAACCCGGTAATCGTCGAGGCCGAGAAATTCGGAACGAAGGCGGCCAGGTCACCGATGTTGCGGGGCGCCGCCTGCTGGATCAGCGAAGAGTCGATCACCGACACCGCGATCGGAGTGGTCTGGAGGCGACTGTCGCGGCGGGTCGCGGTAACGACGATGTCGGCAAGGCCGCCGCTCTGCGACGCCGGTGCGGCAGTGGCCTGGCCGGCGGGAGGAAGCGCGGGATCGGCAGCGCTCGCCGTTTGCGCCTGAAGCGGGCCAGCCGTCATGCCGACGATCAGTGCGCCAAGCGCGCTCGTTGCGCGCAGTGTTCGAATTACCATGTCCTTCTCCCCATCTTGCCCGGCCATTTCTGCGAACGGCTCCTGTTTGCTTGCGCATCATGACCCGCGTTTTACAAAATTGCAATCAGTCGTGATTGTATTTTTTACGGGCGGTTTGCCCTGCCGTTCGCGGACGGGCGCCGTTTCATAACGCGCTGGCTCACTTATCGAAAATGACTACTTGAAAAAGCATGCGTGATTGTTTTTGATGCAGGTCCAGCCGGCGCATCTGACGCCGGGCAATGAGAGGACCCTTTCCGTGGCATACAGCTTCCTGTCGCGTTTCCGCATCAAGGCCGACCGTGAGAATGATTTCGTCGCATTGGCGAAGCAGATGGAAGGGCTCGTGGAACGGGAACCCGGCACGCTCGCCTTCAAATTCTTTCGACTCGAGGAACCGCAGATGTTCGCAGTCTACGAAAGCTTCGTCGACGAAGCGGCCGACAAGGCGCATATGGAAACCGACCACGGTAAGCCGGTGATTGAACAGATGATCAGATGCATGGACGGCAGTTATCACCGCGAGATGCTCTACGACCTGGACCCAACGACGTGAGCGGAACGGCGGCGCGAACGTTCGGCCAGCTGCTCACCACCGCCGCCCGATCGTTCGGGCCGCGCGACGCGATCATCTTTCCTGATCGGCGGTTGAACTATGAGCAATTGGGCCAGCGCGCTCGCAGCTGGGCCAAGGCGCTGATCGCGATGGGTGTCCGTCCGGGCGAGAATGTCGGAATCCTGCTGACAACACGAATCGAGTTCATCGAGCTGTTGTTCGGGATCACCATGACCGGCGCGGTCGCGGTGCCGATCAACGCGCGCTACCAGGCGCACGAGCTTGCCTTCCTGATCAGGGATGCCGACCTGGTAGCGCTGTTCACCACCGGCCGGGTCGCCGACTCGCTCGATTTCGGCGAGCGGCTGCGCGCCGCGCTGCCCTCGCTCGAGCAAACCGACAAGAGTCCGCTGGCGCTCGACGAAGCCCCGCTGCTGCGAACCATCGTCTGCCTCGACCCACCATGCGCGTCTTATCTCGTCGGCGGCGAGGAAGCGCTTGCCGCCGGCGCCGATGTGCCAGACGCCGAACTCGATCGGCGGATCGCCGATGTCGCGCCCGAAGACATCGCCTTCATTCTCTACACGTCGGGGACCACCGCCAACCCCAAGGGCGCGCTGATCAGCCATGGCGCGCAGATCGGCAACAGCCGCAGCCTTGGCGTCCGCTACGAGGCCACCGGCGACGACAAGGTGTGGTCGCCGCTGCCGATCTTCCATATCGCCGGGATCCTGCCGATGACGATGATCCTCGACCTTGGCGGCGCCTACATGACGGTGCCCCATTTCGACGCCGGGGTTGCGATCGACATGCTCGGCCGCGAGGGCGCGACGATCGCCTATCCGAGCTTCGTGACGATCATGCAGGACCTCATCAGTCACCCGAGCTTCGCCTCGTCCGACCTGTCGCGACTACGCGTGATGAACAGCAATTTCGCGGTGCAGCCCGACTGGATCCGCGATGCGGTGTGCGCCGCAGTGCCACATACGGTGCAGGTCAGCACCTATGGACTGACCGAAGCGGCGGGGACGGTGACGACCAGTCGGCTCGGCGATCCGTGGTCGCTTCGTACCGGCCGCTGCGGCGCGCCGCTCGACGACTGGCAGGTGCGGATCGTCGATCTCGAGACGGAAGAGGAATGCGCGCTTGGCGAGCGCGGGGAGATCGTCATTCGCGGGCCGGGCATGCTGTCGGGCTATTATAACGCGCCCGAGAAAACCGCGGAGGTGATGCGTGATGGCTGGTTCCACACCGGCGACATCGGCTCGTTCGATGAGACCGGGCACATCATGTTCCACGGCCGGACCAAGGACATGCTCAAGGTCGGCGGGGAGAATGTGGCGGCGGCCGAGATCGAATCAATGCTCCAGTCGCATCCCGCGGTGAAGCTCGCGCAGGTCGTCGGCATTCCCGACGAGCGCTATGCCGAAGTGCCGGCGGCGTTCGTCGAGCTAGCCGAAGGGGAAAGCGCGAGCGAGGCTGAGCTCATTGCCCACTGCCGGGGCAAGCTCGCGAGCTTCAAACTGCCGCGCCATGTGCGGATGGTGACAAGCTGGCCAATGTCGACCAGCAAGATCCAGAAATTTCGATTGAGAAACGAGCTGATCGACGAGCTCGAGCAAGGGAAAACATCATGACCGGCAAGAGCTTCATCGCGTATCTGCGCACGAGCCCGGAAAAGCGCGACGAGATGATCGCGCTGCAGACCGAACTGAAATCGCTGGTGTTCGAGCAGGAGCCCGACGCGATCGTCTACGAACTGCTGCAGTCCGACGAGGACTCCGACCGGTTCGCGGTGGTCGCGACCTTCCGCGACGACGCCGCGTTCGACAAGCATATGCACATCGACTTCCACGATCGACTGGTGCCGCCGATCGTCGCCTGCCTCGCAGAAGAGATGAAGCTCGATTTCTACCGTTCGCACGGGTGAGGAGCCTGACCCCATGACCGTCAACCAAGCCGATCTCGAGGATCTGGTCGCGCGGCGCGACTGCTATGCGGTGCTCACCAACTATTGCCGGGCACTCGATCGATGCGACGCGGATCTGATGGCGAGCGTCTATTGGCCCGACGGGATCGACAATCACGGGGTGTTCAACGGCAACGCCGCGGCTTTCGCCGACTACATCGTGCGCGAGATCCAGAACTGGTTCGAGGTCACGATGCACGCGATCATGAACATCCATATGGAAATTGCCGGCGACGTGTGCGTCAGCGAAGCCTATCTTTTCGCCTATCACAAAGTCCGCGCCGACAAGGCCGGCGAGATTTTCGGATCCGACTACATGGCGAAATTCGATTGCGCCGGGCTCGATCCGAACCACCATCATTTCTATTTCGGCGGACGCTATCTCGACCGGCTCGAACGGCGCGACGGCGAGTGGCGTATCGCCAAGCGGCAGGTCGTGATGGACTGGAACGACAACAGCCCGTCGGGCGAGATCCTGGGCCAGGGAATGTTCGCGACGCTTCGCCCGCTTGGGGAACGCGGACAAGGCGACCTGGTGTTCGCCAACCGCCCTTAAACCATAATCAGAGCAAATGGGGCGCCTCGATCAGCGCAGCGAGTGCGGCCATGAAGCGCGCGCCGTCGGCACCGTCAATCGCACGATGGTCGCACGACAATGACAGGTGCACCATCGGCACGAGGCGAATCGCGCCCTCGTCGTCGATCGGCTCCGACCGCGCCGCGCCGACCGCCAGGATCGCGCCCTGCGGCGGATTGATGATCGCGTCGAACTGGTCGATGCCGTGCCCGCCGAGGTTGGACAGCGAAAAGCTGCCGCCGCTGATTTCCTCGGAGGCGAGACGGCCCGAACGGGCACGCTGGGCTAGGTCGGCGACGATCCGCGAGATGTCGGCGACACTCAGCGCCTGCGCGGCGGTGACGATCGGGGTCATCAGCCCGCGCTCAGTGGCGACCGCGACCGCAATGTCGGCGTCGGCGAAACGATGAATGTCATTGCCATGGACCTGGATGTTGACCTGCGGCACTTCCATCAGGGCTAGCGCGCAGGCCTTGACCAAATAGTCGTTGATCGTCGGCATGGGCCCCTCGATTGCCTTGCGCAGCGCGACGAGCCGGTCGACCCTGACACGGCGGCGAAGATAGAAATGCGGGATGGTCTGCTTGGACTCGGTCAGTCGCCGCGCGATGGTCCGGCGCATGGCGCTCATCGGCACGATTTCGATCTTGCCCGAGGGCGGCAATATGGGCGGCCGAGTGGAGGGTGCAAAGGACGGTTCGGCGGGCGCAATGACGGCGAGGACGTCGGCTTTGCCGATGCGGCCCCTGGACCCCGAGCCCGTCAGACCTGCGAGATCGACGCCGTGGAGATGGGCGAGCCGGCGGGCGAGCGGGGTGGCATAGGCGCTGCCCAGCGGTGTCAGGGGATAGGGGCCGCGCAGGTTCGGGCGGGCTTGCGGGCGAGCGACTTGGTCGACGTCTTGCGCGGTAATCCGGCCGCCGCGGCCCGTGCCGGCGATGGCGGCGACGTCGATCCCGCGGCTCTCGGCGGCGAGGCGCGCCGCGGGGCTGATCGCGATCCCGGCGGGAATCGGCTTCGCAGCTGCCAGCAGGGGAGCGGCGGGGGCTGGAGGCACCGCGTCCTTCTCTTCGCCGAAGCTCGTGTCGGCCTGGCGGAAACCGGCCACAATTGCCTCGATCTCGGCCTCGCTTGCCTCGTCACCGTCAGACAGCACCGCCAGCAACGCGCCGACCACGTAAGTTTCGCCGGCCTTGGCGAGGAGTCGAACGAAGCGGCCGTCGGCCTCCGCCTCGATCTCGTTCGTGATCTTGTCGGTCTCGATCAACGCGAGCACCGCGCCCTTGGCGAATGCCTCGCCCTCGGCCACGCCCCATTCGGCGATCGTGCCCTCGGCCATTTCGATGCCCCATTTGGGCATGGTGAAGGTTTTGAGATTGGCCATCGCGCGGCCCTTAGCGGAAAGCGAGGGTGCGGCGGACCGCATCCTCGATCTTTTGCGGGGAGGGTAGCCATGCGCGCTCGAGTTCACGCGCGAACGGGATGGGGGCATGCGGCCCGGTCACCATCTCGGGGGGCGCCTTGAGGCTGGAGAAGGCTTTCGCGGCGACGATCGACGAGACATCGGCGGCAAGGCTGCAGCGCGGCGGGCTTTCGTCGACAACCACCAGCCGGCCGGTCTGCTCGACCGAGTCGAGGATCGCTTCCTCGTCGAGCGGGCTTGTCGTGCGCAGGTCGATGAGGTCGACTCCGATGCCGTCTGCGGCGAGCTTGTCACACGCCTTCTCGGAGAAATTGACCATGCGGCCGCAGGTGACGATCGTCACGTCGCCGCCCTCGCGGACCATCCGCGCCTCGCCGAACCGCTGGCGATGCTCGCCGTCGGGGACCTCGCCTTTCTGACCGTAGAGCGCCTTGTGCTCGAAGAACATCACCGGGTCGTCGCCGCGCAGCGCCTCGGTCAGTAGCCCCTTGGCGTCGGCTGGCGTCGCCGGGAGGACGACCTTGAGCCCGGGCATCGAGGTCAGCAGCGCATAGACCGACTGGCTGTGCTGTGCCGCCGAGTTCATGCCCGCGCCATAGATCAGCCGGACCACCGCCGGGCACTTGGTCTTGCCGCCGAACATGTAGCGGAACTTGGCCATCTGGTTCCACAGCTGGTCGAGGCTGACCCCGATGAAGTCGGCGAACATCAGCTCGGCGACCGGGCGCATCCCGGCTAGCGCGGCGCCTGCCGCGGCGCCGATGATGGCGCTTTCGGAAATCGGCGTATCGATCACCCGGTCGGCGCCGAACTTGTCGTAGAGTCCCCCGGTGGTGCCCCAGATGCCGCCAATCGCCTCCTGCCCGCCGGCAGTCCCGGCGCCCCCTACGACGTCCTCACCGAGCAC
This sequence comes from Sphingomicrobium sp., assembly GCA_046596505.1. Classification (GTDB taxonomy): domain Bacteria; phylum Pseudomonadota; class Alphaproteobacteria; order Sphingomonadales; family Sphingomonadaceae; genus Sphingomicrobium. The sequence goes on along the minus strand of JBKJMA010000064.1, from coordinate 2,929 downwards.
GATGATCGATGGATCGCGCGCCATTTCCTCGTGGAGGGTGAGGTTGATCGCCTCGCGGATGTTCATCACGGCCATGACGCACGCCTCTCAATAATCGACATAGACGTCTTCGGCGACGGTGGCGGGGTCGGGGGGAGCGGCAGCGCGCGCTTCGGCGGTTGCTTCCTCGATCAGCTGGGCGACCTCGGCATCGATCGCGTCGAGCAGCGCTACGTCGGTGAGGCCGGCGCCGGGGCCGCGGTCGCGGAAGATCTTGAGCGCGTCGCGTTCGGCGCGAATCCGGTCGAGCTCGCCGGGGCCTCGGTAGCGCTGCGGATCACCCTCGAAATGGCCGTAGAATCGCTCGGTATCGAGCTCGATCGCGGCGGGCAGGTTGGTCGAGCGCACATAGTCGAGCAATTCGCCCATCACGGTATAGGTGTCGAAGAAATCGCACCCGTCGGCGCGCCATACCTTCATCCCGAACGCCTCTGCCCGGCTGGCGATGTCCCGGGCAGTGCCGACCGCATAATCGACCCCGGTATGCTCGGAATAATGGTTGTTCTCGAACACGAAGATCGCCGGGACCTTGGTCACGACGGCAAAGTTCATCGCTTCGAAAGTCGTCCCCTGGTTGCACGCGCCGTCACCCGAAAAGGCGATCGCGACCCGCCCCTTGCCCTGCAGCTTGGCGGCAAGCGCGGCGCCGACCGCCTGGGGCGCGCCAGCGCCGACGATGCCGTTGGCACCGAGCATTCCGATCGACAGGTCGGCGATGTGCATCGACCCGCCGCGCCCCTTGCAGAGCCCGTCGGCGCGGCCGTAAATCTCTTTCATCATCCCCTTCACATCACAGCCCTTGGCGATGCAGTGGCCGTGACCGCGGTGGGTCGAGACGATCATGTCCCCGGTGGTGAGATGGTCGCATACCCCGACGGCGGCGGCTTCCTGCCCGCAGTAAAGGTGGGTGAAGCCGGCGATCTCGCCGGTCTTGATCTCTTCGTGAAGCCGTTCCTCGAATTGGCGGATCGTCGCCATGCGTCGATAGGCGCCGAGCAACGCCTCGTGGTTGAGCGTGTGAGCCTTGCCTGTCACAGGTCGCTTGCCCCTTGTCCGTCGGGATAGATGTAGTCGGTCAGTGCCTTGTGGAAGCCGCGGATGCGAAGCTCCTGGTCGCCGATCCACAGCCCGGGGAAGGCGTCGGACTGCATTCCCTTCTGCACCGTCGGCAGGTTGAACGCATCCTGATCGAGCACCTGCCCGATCGAGCGGTCACCGTGGGCAAACCGCTGGTGGCGCGGCCGCTCGGGCCATTCCTCACCTTCCGGGATCAGCTCGAACATCCAGATGTCGTAGAGCATCTTGTTCGGGTCCGTTGCGTGGGGTCGCATTCGGAACATCATCACGTCGTCGGCATGGACGTTCATCGAGACATTGGGGAAAATCGAATAATGATAGTCGTCGGTCAGCTGGTCGTCGTTGAGGCTTGAATAGTCCTTGCCCTGCGCCGGGCCATGATTGCGCTTGAATCGCTGGACGTCGAGGCGGATGTCGCTGATGCGGCCGTCATAGTCGGCCGGGTCCATTCCCGCCTTGACCATGATGTCGTGGATCGCGGGCGGGATCGCAGAGGGCAGCGCGACGCGACCGGAGACGGTGGCGAAGGGAACGAGATAGCGGCTGTGCTTGCCGTAGAGATCGATCTGGCAATTGGTGTCGTCTAGATACCATTGCAGCTGGGGATGGATGCCCTGGACGTGATAGACTTCGCTGAACGCGTCGACCGCGGCTTTCCAGTTGCAGTCCCATTCGACCGTGCTGTCGCGCACCCACGCCATTCGCTCGATATGATAGGGGCTAAGGTGGCGCTGCATTGGCTCGAGATAGTCGGCGAGCGGGCCGGCGTCGGGGTTTAGCGAATACCACACGAACCCGCCCCATTCGTCGGCCGGATACGCGGGCAGCGCAGCTCCCGGCGGGGCGCCTTGCGGGAAGGTGCCGAGGTCAGGGATGCGGCAGATCTTGCCGCCAAGATCATAGGTCCAGTGATGATACATGCACTGGAACTGCTCGGCGTTGCCACGGCCTTCGGGACGGAGCCGGTTGCCCCGATGGAGGCAGACGTTGGGGAATGCGCGCACCGACCCGTCGGCCTGGCGGACGATCAGCACCGATTCCTTGCCGATCTCGGTACAGATATAGTCGCCGGGCTCGGCCATGTCGTCGGAGCGGCCGCCGAGCAGCCAGGCCTTGGTCCACATCCGCTCCCATTCGAGCTTCATGAAGGCTTCGCTGGTGTAGCGCGCAGCCGGGATGATCGCGGAGCCGAGGTCGGGATCTTCCTCCTTCCACGCGGGTGTTCCATCGGGCCAGTCCTGCGGATTGACCCGCACGATGTCGATCTTGCGCTTGACGTCCATCGGCCTGCTCGTCTTGCTCCTAGTACGGCTAGAAATGGGTGCGGTTGGTGAAGCCGCCGTCGACCGTCAGATGCGATCCGTTGCACCAGCTCGCCGCCGGGCTGGCGAGGAAGGCGATGCAGCGGGCGATTTCCTCGGGCGTGCCGAGCCGACCGGTCGGCTGCTGGCGAAGTTGCGACTGGTAGAATTTCTCCATCGTGCCCTTGATCATTTCCCAATTGCCGCCCTCGAACTCGACCGGGCCGGGCGAGACGACATTGACGCGAATGCCGTCCTTGCCGTGGAACAGCGCGAGTTGCTTACCCCAAGTGACGAGCGACGCCTTCATCGCATTATAGGCCTGCGGTCCGCCCATCGCCTCACCCGCCGAGGTGGTCGCGATCAGCACAATCGATCCCGATTGCTGCTTGGCCATATGCGGCAGGACGACTTCGACCGCGCGCACCGGGCCCATCACATCGACCTCGAATGCCTTTTCCCAATATTTCTCGCTACCCAGCCCGCCGCCCGCCGAGGTGATCGGGATAAGG
>JBKJMA010000171.1:0-2610 GCA_046596505.1 Sphingomicrobium sp. | reverse complement strand
CCCATGCTGCCGTGGCGGGAATCGCCCACGCGATTTCTTCCGAGCCTGCTTCGCTTGCGGATCGTGCCGCGCGGCCCCGGCCTGCCGCGCAAGCCGAGGCGGCTGTCGGGAATGCACCGGGCCCACTGCCTTCTAACGCAGGCGCCTGCGTGATGGGCTGCTGCGGATGTACCGGGTGCTGTGCGGCGGCGCTGGCCGCGGTTTCGCCCCACCTGCCGCCCACAGCCTGCTCGCCTCGCATCGGCTTTGCGCGCGCAGTTTCGGTGCCCGGAGTGGACCCAAGCGGTCTGCGCAAACCCCCTCGACCCCTCGCCTGAATAACGACGTCCCCGCGGTCCCGCCTCGGCAGGCATCCGCGCGAGCTTTTTGTCAGGTGAGGATTTTCCAATGCGCTCGTTGTTTCGTGCCGCGCTTTGCGCGGTGGCTCTGGCTTCCTTTTCGGGAGGCGGATCGTCGCTGGCCCATGACGGTCACGATCATGGCGAGCCGGCGCCGGCGGTGATCTCGAATACCGCGCCTCGCGCGGAAGCCGTCTCGGAACATTATGAGCTGGTGGCGATCGCCCGTGGCGGCGACCTCGTGATCTACCTCGACCGCTTTGCGACCAACGAGTCGGTCGATGGCGCCAGCATTACCGTCGAGACGCCAGCGGGCCCGGAGCCGGCGCGCGCCGTGGCGAACGAGCCATACCGGCTGAGCGCGCCATGGTCGGCCAAACCGGGCTCCTATAACCTGATCTTCACCGTCAGCAAGGACGGCATCGACGACGTACTGGCCGCGACGCTGATGGTTCCGACGGAAGATCCGGGCGTAAAGGCCGCAACGGCTTCGCTGTCGGATATCGGAAGCGGGATTCGCGAGCTGTCATCTCGCTATGTTCCGACGGCGCTGATTGCCGGGCTCGGAGGCTTTGCCGCGGGAATTGTCGTCATGACGCTGCTGTGGCGACGGAACCGGCCCGCGATGATCCTGCTCCTTGCCGGGACGGTCGTGATGTTCGTCGGCGCCGCGCGCGCCCATGACGGCGATGACCATGGCGCGTCGGCCAATTCGAGCCCGACGGTGCGCGACCTGGCGCAGCGGCTGCCCGACGGCAGCGTATTCGTGCCCAAGAGTATCCAGCGAATCCTCGCCATCCGCACCGTCCAGATCGAATCCGCCGCGCATCGCGCCGCGCTCGAATTGCCGGGCCGAATCATTCCCGATCCGAACGCCAGCGGATTCGTTCAATCGTCGGTCGGAGGCCGTCTGTCGCCGCCGCCGAACGGCTTTCCGCGGCTGGGGACGCCGGTCAAAAAGGGCGATGTTCTCGCCTATATGACGCCGCCGCTGCAGGCCATCGACGCCTCCGACATGCGCCAGCGGCAGGGCGAACTCGATCAGCAGATTGCCATCGTGGAGCGCCGGCTGGCCCGCTACGAAACCCTGGTGCCGAGCGGCGCTGTCGCGCGCACCCAGCTCGAGGACACAAGAACGGAGCTGCAAGGCCTGAAGGATCGGCGCGGCTTCCTCGACAAGTCGCGCCGCGAGCCGGAAGAATTGATCGCGCCTGTGGACGGCATCGTCGCCGAGGGTACCGTCGTCGCCGGGCAGATGGCCCAATCGAACGCCGTGATCTTCCATATCGTCGATCCGACCCGGCTGTGGGTCGAAGCGCTCAGCTTCGATACGCTCCCGGGAGTCGAGAGCGCGGTGGCGCGGCTCAACAACGACCGAACCTATCCGCTCGCCTTCCGCGGCGCCGGTTTTGCCGGTCGCAATCAGTCGATCCCGGTGCAATTCGCGGTGCAGGGCGACGTCGCGGGGCTTCGCGCCGGACAGTTCGTCACCGTGCTCGCCATCACCGATGAGGAAAAGACCGGGTTCGCCGTTCCCCGCGCGGCGCTGGTGCGCAACGCCAGCGGGCAGGATGTGGTGTACGAGCACGTCGCGGCGGAACGTTTCGAGCCGCGCCCGGTGCGGGTCGAACCGCTCGACGGCGATCGCGTCCTCATTGCCACCGGGCTTGCCGCGGGCAAGCGCCTTGTTGTTCAGGGCGCCGAGCTGCTCGGTCAGGTCCGCTGAGGGGAATGCCAGAATGTTTCGCTTTCTCGTCACACAGTCGCTGCGCAATCGCCTGATGGTGCTGGCGGGCTCGGCCGTTCTGGTGCTGCTCGGAATCTTCAGCGCCAGCCGGCTCCCGGTCGACGTCTTTCCCGACCTCAACAAGCCGACCGTCACCATCATGACCGAAGCGGAAGGCCTGGCGCCTCCGGAAGTCGAGCAGCTGGTGAGCTTCCCGATCGAAACCCAGATGAACGGCGTTCCCGGGGTGACGCGGGTGCGCTCCGTTTCCGGCGTGGGGCTCTCCATCGTCTATGTCGAGTTCGACTGGGGCACCGACATCTACCGCAACCGCCAGCAGATCGCCGAACGGCTTTCCCTGATCAGGTCCCAGTTACCGCCGAACGTGATCCCCCAGATGGGGCCGATCAACTCGATCATGGGACAGATTCTGCTGGTCGCGATGACCAGCGACAAGGCGTCCGCGATGGAAGTCCGCGAAGCCGCCGACTTCACCGTTCGCCCGCGTTTGCTGACGATCCCCGGCGTCTCCCAGGTCATCCCGAT
>JBKJMA010000133.1:0-4567 GCA_046596505.1 Sphingomicrobium sp. | reverse complement strand
GCAAGCCATGGGTCGCGACCGCGGTCGAAGGAGAAGGCTGCGACCTGTTCTGGCCGTGCTTCGACAATAGCCTGGTCGAGGTCGGCACCGTTGCGCTGCACATCACCGTGCCGCCGGGGCTCGCCGCCCCCGCCAACGGCCGTCTGACGGGCGTCCGCCACCTCGCCGACGGCCGCACGACCTTCGATTGGGTGACGCAGCACCCCAACAACTATGCGATCGCGCTCGACGTCGCACCCTATTCGCACCTCCACGGCGAGGCGCTGAGCCGCTTCGGCAACCGCGTGCCGCTCGATTACTGGTATCTGGGCGAGCGCGACAAGGCGAAGAAACTGTTCGCCGAGTTCGCTCCGACGCTCGCTTTCTTCGAGGCGAATATCGGCCCCTACCCGTTCGCCGCGGAGAAGCTGGGGGTGGTCCAGACGCCGCATCTCGGCATGGAGCACCAGACGATCAACGCCTATGGCAACGCCTACAAGCCCGCGCCCGAAGGCTATGACTGGCTGTTCCACCACGAATTCAGCCATGAGTGGTTCGGCAACCAGGTGACCAACCGCGATTGGGACGACATGTGGCTCCACGAAGGCTTCGGCACCTACATGCAACCGCTCTACGCGCGCTGGATCGGGGGCGAGATGCCCTATCACGAGACGCTGTGGACCGAGCGGGCGAAGATCGCCAACAAGTTCCCGATCGTCTCGGGCCACCATCAGACCGAAAGCACGGTTTACGACCCCAAGACCGGGCCCGGGGGCGACATTTATGTCAAGGGATCGTGGGTACTCCACACGCTGCGCGGCCTGATCGGCGACGAGGCGTTTTTCCGCGCGACGCGCCGCCTGGTCTATGGCCGCCCCGACCCGCGCCCGGGGAATTTCACCACGCGACTTGGCTCGACCGACGAGTTCGTCGCGCTGGTCGGCGAGGAATCACGGCGCGACCTCAAATGGTTTTTCGACGTCTATCTGCGCCGCGCGCCGCTGCCGCGGCTGGTCGATCGGCGCGACGGCAATCGCGTGATGCTGCAATGGCGCACGCCGGGGGGCCTGCCCTTCCCAATGCCGGTGGAAGTCCGCGTCGGCGATGCGATCCAGACGGTCGCCATGACCGGCGGTCACGGCGAGGTCGCCTTGCCTTCGCCCGCGACGCACTACATCCTTGATCCCGACTCGAAACTGCTTCGGCAGAACGATGCGATCGACCGTTTCCGCGACTGGACGACGGCGCAGAAAGACAAGAAACCAGTTTGAATCCGGAGGATCCGATGACCGACCTCACATTCTACACCAACCCGCAATCGCGCGGGCAGATCGTGCGGTGGATGCTGGAGGAGGTCGGCCAGCCCTATGACACCGAGGTCCTCGATTATGCGACGACGCTGAAGGGCGACGCCTACGCCAGGATCAATCCGATGCAGAAGATCCCGGCGATCGTTCACGATAGCAATATCGTGACCGAAGTCGCCGCGATCTGCCTCTATCTCGCCGACGCCTTCCCCGCCGCCGGACTTGCCCCACCGCTTGGCGAGCGCGCCGATTACTACCGCTGGACCTTCTTCGCCGCAGGCCCGATCGAGGCGGCGTTCAGCAACAAGGTCGCGGGATGGGAGCCAACTCCCGAGCGCGAACGCATGTTCGGTTATGGCAATTTCGATCGCGCCGTCGATACGCTGGAAGGCGCAGTGACCGGCAAGCGCTTCATCGCCGGCGACAAGTTCAGCGCCGCCGATATCGTCGTCGGATCGCAGATCGGCTTCATGCTGATGTTCAAGCTCTTGGAACCGCGCCCGGCCTTCACCGCTTACATCGCCAGCGTCACCGACCGCGACGCGTACCGCCGGGGCAAGCAACTCGACGAGGAAGCCACTGTTACCGCGTCGCAGCAGGCGAGCTGATCAGACCAGACGAGCGCGATAAAGCTGCAACAGCTTTGCCCAGGCGCGCTCGGCCTCGGGTTCGTTGTAGGACGGGCTTCCGGCAACGCACCAGCCGTGATCGGCGCGGAACACTTCCACCGCGGCCGATCGCCCGGCGGCGGCAAAGCTCGTCTTGAGCACCGCCTTCGCATCAGGCTGTTGCTGGTCGTCGTTGCGCGCGATGGCGACCAGGAACCGCGCCCGGGTCTTGGGGATCAGCAGATGCGGGCTGCTCGGGTTGCCGGTCACCAATCCGCCGCCGTGAAAGGTCGCGACCGCGCGGACGCGGTTCGGCGAAAGCGCTGCGGCGCGGAACGCGAACGGACCGCTGAAGCAATAGCCCTGCACGCCGACCGCCTTGCTGCGATCGACCGGCCGCTGGCGGTCGAGAAAGGCAAGGTGCGCAGCGGTGTCGCTGTCGACCCTGGCGTCGGTCAGGCCATCCTTCAGGGCAAACAGCTTCGCCACCGCCGGCTTGTCGCCGAAGTCGAATGGTCCGGTGACGATCGGCGCGCGGCGAACCCGATAAAATGGATTGGGCACCAGGACGACATATCCCTGCGCCGCCAGGCGACGCCCCATCTCGCGGAACACCGGCCGCAATCCCAATATGTCCGGCCACAGCAATACCGCGGGCCAGGAACCGCGCCCGGCCGGGCGGAACAGCGCCGCGTCGGCCGCGCCGTCGGCCGTTTTTACCATGACGTCGGTCTCGATCACGCTGGCGGCGAACGCCGTCGCGGGCAGCGCGGTGACGGCCGCGACGGACGACAGACTGACAAGCACCGATCGCCGGGTCAGCGAGCTATCGACGATGAAGTCGACATGGTCGTCACTGTCACACATCGTGCCACTCCTGCCGCCGGGATCGAAGCCCAATCCTCCCACGGCTCGCGACCATGTTCAAGAGGCCGAGCGCCCGCGATAGATCCGGCCCATCCCACAAAAAAAGGGCCCGGCAGTTTCCCGCCGGGCCCAATCCCTAGTCTTGAGAAAGCTCTGGTCTTGCGAAAGCTTAGCGGCGATTACCCATGAAGCTCAGCATGAACTGGAACATGTTGATGAAGTCGAGGTAGAGCGTCAGCGCGCCGAGGATCGCGGTCTTGCCCGCCATCTCGCTGCCCGCCACATGCGCGTACATGCTCTTGATCTTCTGCGTGTCGTAAGCGGTCAGCCCGGCGAAGATCAGCACGCCGATCGCGCTGATCGCCAGCTGCATCGCCGGGGACTGCAGGAACATGTTGATGACCATCGCCACCAGCAGCCCGACCACGCCCATGATCAGGAAGGTGCCGAACCCCGACAGATCCTTCTTGGTGGTGTAGCCGTAGAGCGACAGGCCGAGGAAGCTCGCCGTCACCGCCGCGAAGGTCTGCCCGATCGACACGCCGGTGTAAGCGAGGAACAGTGTCGACATCGACAGCCCCATGGTCGCGGCGAAGGCGAAGAACACCAGCTTCATCGTCCCGACGCTCATCCGGTTGGCACCGAGCGACAGCGCGAACACGAAGCCGAGCGGAGCCAGCGTCACGATCCACCCTAGGCCGGAAAGCCCGCGCCCGCTCTGGCTGATCAGCACATCCTTGGCGTAAGGCGCGAACAACAAGGCAACGATGGCAGTGAGCAAGACGCCCGACGCCATGTAATTGTAAACCGACAGCATATAGGACCGCAGGCCCACGTCGCGTGCGGCGCGCGGCACGCCGACCGTCGCGGCGTTCACGCTGGTCGGGCGCGGGTCGAACTGGTTGTCCATTTCATCTCCTCTTCCGGGGGGCCTCAACGACACACCCCGACTGGAGCCAATATCGTTGTTTCGCAGGAGTAGTTCAAGAGAAACACGACCGATCGCAGCGAACGAGGCCGCAAGCGGGGTTGAACCCTCCGCCCGCCCGACCATTTACACCTCATCCCATCGCGGCCGTCCGCGCTTGCCCCACGCGAACAAATATGGAACAAACAATCCGTCATGCTAACACATAATCCGAAGCATCGGTGCACCGCATGCTGACCCACATCAGCGTTCGTGGTGCGCGTGAGCACAACCTCAAGGGCGTCAACGTCGAGATTCCGCGCGATGCGCTGACCGTGATCACCGGGCTGTCGGGCTCGGGCAAATCCTCGCTCGCGTTCGACACCATCTATGCCGAGGGCCAGCGGCGCTATGTCGAGAGCCTGTCGGCCTATGCGCGCCAGTTCCTCGAGATGATGCAGAAGCCCGATGTCGAGCATATCGACGGGCTCAGCCCCGCGATCTCGATCGAGCAGAAGACCACGTCGCGCAACCCGCGCAGCACCGTGGCGACGGTGACCGAGATCTACGATTACATGCGGCTGCTGTGGGCGCGCGTGGGCGTGCCCTATTCGCCCGCCACCGGGCTGCCGATCGAGGCGCAGACGGTCAGCACGATGGTCGACCGGGTGATGGCGCTGCCCGAGGGGACGCGGCTGTTCCTGCTCGCCCCGGTGGTCCGCGGGCGCAAGGGGGAATACCGCAAGGAGCTCGCCGAATGGCAGCGCGCCGGGTTCACCCGGGTGCGGATCGACGGCGAGCTGTACGAGATCGAGGACGCCCCCGCGCTCGACAAGAAGTTCAAGCACGACATCGAGGTGGTGGTCGATCGGGTGGCGGTGCGTGCCAAGACTGCTGAA
>JBKJMA010000079.1:0-2683 GCA_046596505.1 Sphingomicrobium sp. | reverse complement strand
GGGGGAGCCAGCGCATGGTAAGGGCTTTGCAAAGCGGCGCGGCAAGGGCAAGGCAAAACCGATGAGCACCGCGGCCTCGCCCACCCTTCTCCCCGCCCTTACCCTAATCGTCGCGCGCGCCAAGAACGGCGTGATCGGGCGCGATGGCGGGTTGCCGTGGCACCTGCCCGCCGACCTCAAGCGATTCAAGGCGCTGACGATGGGCGAGGCGATGATCATGGGGCGGCGGACGTTCGACAGCCTGCCCGGTTTACTGCGAGGGCGGCGGCACATCGTTATCACGCGCGACGGCCAGTGGCGGGCGGCGGGGGCCGAGCTGGCGCACGATGTCGCGGGCGCGCTGGCGCTGGTCGGAGGCGAAGCCGCAGCGGTGATCGGGGGGGCGGAGATTTTCGCACTGTTCCTGCCACTCGCCCGGCGAATCGAACTGACCGAAGTCCATGGCGACATCGCCGGGGATACGATGATGCCAGATCCGCGCGAGAGTGGAGATTGGCGCGAAGTTGCGCGCGAGGAATATTCCGCCGAGGGCGATCGCCCGGCCTATGCGTTCGTCACGCTGATCCGCGCCTAGCGCCCGGCACCGCCGGCAGCGAAGGCACGGAAGCGCTTGAGCTGGTCAGCGAGCATAGCGTCGACGATCGGCGCGAACTTGTCGCCGCCGCCATTGGCGAAACCAGACGCACGGTAGATCAGGGTCAGCCGAGACCCGCCGGCGATCTTGGTCACCGACACGTCCATCACGCCGTTGACCGCCTCACTGAGCAGGGGGCCGAGGGCGCCGACGAGGATAATCTGCTTGCCCGGATCGACGTAAGCGACGCGCAGATGCTCGATCCCGCCGCCCTTGGGGAAACGCTCGCAGAAACAGCCGCCGGGGCGCGCGTCGAGGCTGAGGTTAGCCGGATCGCCCGAATGGGTGTGGTCCTTCGACCACCAGCTGGCGACACGGGTGAAGGCAGCCAGCGCGTCGGGCGCGGCGACGACCAGCTGGACGGCGTTGCGGACTTCGAAACCGTGCGCATCGGCATGCACCACCTCGGCTTTGAGCGGGGCGGCAAGGAGCAGGACGGCAATACAGATCAGGTAACGCATAGTCCCTCCCCGCGCGGCTCTGCTCACTTGTCGAGGATGGCATCGATCGCGGCAGCGACCTCGTCGACCCCGGCCATGCCGTCGACCCGGCGGACCAGGCCCTTGTCCTCGTAAAACGGGAGGATCGGCGCGGTCTTGGCGCGATATTCGGCCATGCGGGTGCGCACTGTCGCCTCATTGTCGTCGGGGCGGCGCTTGAATTCGTGGGCACCGCAGACATCGCAGGTGCCTTCGATCTTGGGCTTGTGAAAACGGTCGTGATAGTTGGCGCCGCACTTGGCGCAGCTGAACCGGCCGATGATTCGCTCGACCAGTGCTTCTTCGTCGACCATCAGTTCAATGACATGATCGAGCGTGCGGTCGCGGTCGGCGAGGAGCATTTCGAGTGCTTCGGCCTGATGCTGGGTGCGCGGGAAGCCGTCGAAGATCGCGCCGCCGCCGGCACTGTCGAGCCGCTCGCCGATCAGCGCCGACACGATCGCGTCGGAGACCAGCTCGCCGGCTTCCATCACGGCCTTGGCCTTGAGCCCGACCGGGGTGCCCTTGGCAACGGCTTCGCGCAGCATGTCGCCGGTCGACAGCTGGACCATGCCGCGACTGGACTGGAGCCGCGCGGCCTGGGTGCCCTTGCCCGCGCCCGGCGGCCCTAGAAGAATGATGTCCATGCGATCCCCTGCCTCTTGACGGCCCTTGAAGCGGAGCCCGGTGTCCGGGTCAACGCTAGTCTTGGCCCAGCCGCATCAGCGACGCTTGGCGCCCTTGAGCTTCGCCTTCTTGATGAGGTCGCCATACTGGTGGGCGATGAGGTGGCTCTGGATCTGGCTGACCGTGTCCATCGTCACGTTGACGACGATCAGCAGACTGGTGCCGCCGAGCCGGAAGTTGAGCCCGGCCTGCGACGACAGGATCTCGGGGACGAGGCAGATCAAGACGAGATAAGCCGCGCCGATCACGGTGATGCGATTGAGCAGCCAGTCGAAGTAAAGCTCGGTCGCCTTGCCAGGGCGGATGCCGGGGATGAAACCGCCGTGGCGCTTGAGGTTCTCGGCGGTTTCTTCCGAATTGAACTGCACCGCGGTGTAGAAGAAGCAGAAGAAAATGATCCCCGCCGCGTAAAGCGACAGATAGGCTGGCGAGCCATGCTGGAGGAAGGTGCTGACGGTGATCAACCATTCGCTCGACGCGCTGCCCGACTGCGCCCGCGCGCCGAGCATCTGTACAATGGTCAACGGCATCAACAGCAGCGACGAGGCGAAGATCGGCGGGATGACGCCGGCGGTGTTGATCTTGAGCGGGAGGTGGCTGCGCTCCTGCTGCATGCCGCGCACCGTCTGGCGCTTCGGATACTGGATCAGCACGCGTCTCTGGGCACGCTCCATGAAACAGATGAACAGGATCAGCACCGCACTGAGCACGACGATGCCGAACACGAGGAAGCCGTCCATCGATCCGGTGCGAACGCCCTCGAGCAGCTGGCCGATCGCCTGTGGCAGGCGGGCGACGATGCCGGCCATGATGATGAGGCTGACGCCGTTGCCGATGCCGCGGCTGGTGATCTGCTCGCCAATCCACATCAGGAACAAGGTGC
>JBKJMA010000151.1:0-19081 GCA_046596505.1 Sphingomicrobium sp. | reverse complement strand
GTGTTCCTTTGATGCGGGGTTAGAGAACCGCCTGGCAATTGAAAGCTGGATCACGCGGTTCGCATGTTCGTCATGAGGATGGGAATAGGTAAATCGTCATAAACGGCGCCTGAATAGTCGCCTCATTCACCGTTCACCGCGAAAAGGACCGGAGCCGGTTGAGATGGTGAGGCGTATCCTTTTCGCGGTGATCGACCCGGCGTCCTATCCCGAGTCCGGTTCGTCGGTGGCTTTGGGTTGCGGGGCGAATTCTCCCAGGCCCCATTGCTCGCGAATCATTCTGGTGGCGTCTTCGAGGCTCAGCGGCTCGCCTTCCTCGCCCGTGAGGTCGTCGGGGAAGTTGACGGCGAGGCGGCGCACGCCGTCGTCTAGTGCGATGTCCCAGGTGCGGCTGAAGCTTTCGGCATTGAGCCGGAGGCGTCGCTAGTCATGTCGCTTCTCCTTTGAACGACTCGGTTAGGTAACCATACCGGTTCGTGTAGGACAGCATTATTCTCGCGCGGATTTAGGGAGGCGCCGGCGGAGCGGGTGGGCTAGAGCGCAGGCATGAGTCTCCACCAGCTGATCGAACAATATGGCGCGCTCGGGGTCGGGCTGGGCGGGGCGATCGAGGGGGAGAGCGCGGTCGTGATCGGCGGGGCGATCGCGCGCGGGGGGATGTTCAGCCCGTGGTGGGCGGCGCTGGCGGCGTTCATCGGGGCGTTCGTGTCGTGCCAGATCTTCTTCCTGGTTGCGCGGACCCAGCGCGATCATCGGCTGGTGCACAAGATCATCGACAAGCCGGTGTTCGCGCGGGCGCTGAAGATGATCGACCGCCACCCGCGTCTGTTCTGCTTCGGGTTCCGGTTCATCTATGGGTTTCGGGTGGTCGGCCCGGTGGCGATTTCGATGAGCCATGTGCGGGCGCGCGATTTCGCGCTGCTGCAGCTGTTCTCGGCAGCGATCTGGGGACCGGGGCTGGTGCTGATCGGGTGGAGTTTCGGGCCGCAGATCGTCCGCCTCGCCAAGCTGTTGCTGACTCCATGGAACGCGATGATCGCGGCGGCGGTCGGGATCGTCGCGGTGCTGGCGTGGATGCAGTGGCGGCGGCAGCGGGTGCTGGCCGAGCGGCGGCTGCAGGAAATCGACCGCGAGAATGAGGAAGTGGAGCAGCGCGCGGGATGAGCGATCGGGCGGCGATCTTCTATGACCCGACCGGGCGGCGGCGGAAGCGGTTCCGGGCGGCGTTGCTGTTGTTCGCGTTGCTGGTGGTGCTGTCGCTGGCGGGGCTGGCGGCGACGATCCAGCTGATGCCGGCGGCCGAACCGCTGCCGGTCGCGCTGGAGCGGGGCAAGCCGCTGCCGCCACCGCGATCGAGCCTGCTCGACGTGACCGGGCGAAGCCTGAACAACGCCATACTGAGACTTATCGGCGCGAAACCGCCGAGCGCGCGGCGGGTCGGGGCAAAGCAGGCCGTGGCGGCGACCGTGGCGATGGGCAAGCCGCTCAGCATCGGTTTCTACACGCCGTGGGACCGCAGTTCGACGGCGTCGCTGCAACGGCACATCGGCGACCTCGACTGGCTGGCGCCGGTGTGGGTGACGGTAACCGGGCCGACACACCAGTTCAATGTCCTGCCCGATCCCAGCGGGCGAGCGATCCTCAATGGCGCGGCGCACCGGCCGCTGATCCTGCCGGTGGTGCAGAATGCCAACCTCGGGGTGTGGGATGCGGCGGGGACCAATGCGCTGCTCGCCGATCCGGCGGCGCGGCGCGTCTTCCTCGACCAGCTGGTGAGGTTCCTGTCCGACAATCACGCCAACGGCGCGGTGTTCGACTTCGAGCAGGTCGATGCAAAGGGGGAGGTTCATTATCGCGAGCTGCTGCGCGAGGCGAAGGCGCGGTTCGGCCAACGCGGGTGGCTGGTGACGGTGGCGGCGCCGGTCGATGCGAACTGGGACCTGGCGCGGTTCGCCGAGGCCAGCGACCGATTGTTCCTGATGGCCTATGACGAACATTCCAACGATGGGCCGCCGGGGCCGATCGCGTCGCAGCAATGGTGGGCGTCGAAGCTGGCAAGCGCGCTGCGCCAGGTGCCGCGCGACAAGGCGATCGTGACCCTCGGCAATTATGCCTATGACTGGCATGATCCCGACAAGAATGGGGCGGGCGGTGATCCGCTGAACGTCGAGGAAGCGTGGCTCGATGCGGCTGACAGCGACGCCAAGCCGGTGTTCGACCGGGCAAGCGGCAATTCGAGCGTCGCCTATGACGACGAATTCGGTCACCGCCATACGCTGTGGATCCTCGACGCGGCGTCGGCCTTCAACCAGATGAAATTGCTCGACCGGGCCGGGCTGCGGAGCGTCGCGCTGTGGCGGATGGGGGCTGAGGACCCGGCGCTGTGGTCGATCTTCGGGCGCGGGGCGAAAGTGCCGCGCGACCCCTCGGCGCTCGTCAACCTGCCGCACGGGACCAATGTCGACGTCGAGGGGACAGGCGAGATCTTGCGCATCTCGTCGCTGCCGACGCCGGGCAAGCGCAAGCTCATCCTGACCCGCGACGGGATGATCGCCGGGGTCGATTTCGTCAGCCTGCCGCGACCGTACGTCATCACCCGGACCAACTATGCGCCGAACACGGTCGCGCTGACGTTCGATGATGGGCCGGACGAGCGCTGGACGCCGAAGATCCTCGATATACTGAAGGCCAAGGGAGTGCAGGCGACCTTCTTCATCGTCGGCGAGAATGCGCTGACCGAGCGCGGGCTGCTCAACCGGATGATCGCCGAAGGGCATGAGATCGGCAACCATACCTATACCCACCCGAACCTGGCGACGACCGGGCGGACCCAAACGCTGTTTGAATTGAATGCGACGCAGCGATTGTTCCAGGCGTTCACCGGACGCACGCTGAAATTCTTCCGCGCGCCGTTTTTCGGGGACGCCGAGCCGTCGACCGCGGACGAGATCTTCCCCGCGCTAGAGGCGCAGCAGCGCGGCTATATCTCGGTCGGGCTTCACGTCGATGCCGAGGACTGGCAGCGGCCCGGCGCGCAGGCGATCGTCAACAACGTCCTGTCGGGGGTGCTGGCCAAGCGCGGCAATGTCGTACTGCTCCATGATTCGGGCGGAATCCGCACCCAGACTATCGCCGCGCTCCCGGCGATCATCGACCGGCTGCGCGCCGCGGGATATCGCTTCGTGCCAGTGTCGGCGCTGGCCGGGCTGTCGCGCGACCAGGCGATGCCGCTGCTGTCGCCGGGCGACCGGGCGGCGGCGCGGGTCGACCTCGCGCTGTTCGAGAGCCTCGGGCTGGGGGTGCAGGCGTTGGGCTTGTTGTTCGGGTTGGCGATCACGCTCGGCATCCTGCGCGCGCTGACGTTGAGCGGGCTGGCGCTGGTCGGGGCGCGGCGCGAAAGCCGGACGGTGTTTCCGCCGATCGATCCCAAGCGCTTCGTCAGCGTGCTGATCCCGGCGTATAACGAGGAGCGGGTGATCGAGCGGTCGGTGCGGCAGGTGCTGGCGAGCGCGCGGGTCGAGCTCGAGGTGATCGTGATCGACGACGGATCGGCCGACGCCACCTCGGCGGTGGTCACGACACATTTCGCCGACGAGCCCAGGGTGCGGCTGCTGACCATCGCCAACGGCGGCAAGGCCAATGCGCTCAACCTTGGGCTTGGCCTCGCGAACGGCGAGATCGTCATCGCGCTCGACGCCGATACGCAGTTCGAGCCGACCACCATCGCCCGCCTGTCGCGCTGGTTCGTCGACGAGCGGATCGGCGCGGTCGCGGGCAATGCCAAGGTCGGCAACCGCATCAACCTGGTCACCAAATGGCAGGCGCTGGAATATATCACCGCGCAGAACCTCGAGCGCCGCGCGCTGGCGCAACTCGGCGCGATGACGGTCGTGCCGGGCGCGGTCGGGGCGTGGCGCAAGGCCGCGATCATGGGGGTCGGCGGCTATCCGCCCGACACGCTGGCCGAGGATCAGGATTTGACCATCGCGGTGCAGCGCGCGGGATGGGAGGTGACCTATGACCAGCACGCGATCGCCTGGACCGAGGCCCCGCAGACCTTGCGCCAGCTCGCCAAGCAGCGCTTTCGCTGGGCGTTCGGGACGATCCAGTGCCTGTGGAAGCACAAGCGGATCATGCTGACCGGGCGGCCGCGCGGCCTCGCGATCGTGGGGTTGCCGCAGGTGATGCTGTTTCAGCTGATCTTTGCGATGATCTCGCCGATCATCGACCTCGCGCTGATCGTCAACGTGATCAGCACGGCGACATCGATCCACGAACATGGGCTGAGTGCGGTCAAGGGAGATCCCGCGCTGATGGGGATGTTCTGGCTGTTGTTCGCGGCGATCGACCTGACCGCGGGCCTGATCGCGTTCGTGCTCGAAAAGCGCGAGAACAAGCGGCTGCTGATCTGGCTGGTGCCGATGCGGTTCGTGTACCGCCAGACGATGTATTATGTCGTGATCAAGGCGATTGTGCAGGCGTTGCGCGGACCGCGCGTCGGCTGGAGTTCGATCGCGCGGAGCGGCAAGGTGCAGCTCGGGACGCAACGCGCGGAATAGCGCGGGGACGTTGGCCTCACGACAGCCTTGACCCTGCCCCGGCCGGCGGTACTTGGCGCTGAGGCCGTGGGCCAGCTTACTGGCGCGTTCGTAGCTTAGGGGTCCGCCGCGAGGACCCCTACTACGCAACAGCAGTAGTTCGGGCGGTCGCCTGAACGACCTCCCTTATGGCATTACAGAATGTTCGCCGGACAGTTAGCCGGTTTCGAAGGGCGAGTGTCGGTAAGTGGCACCACCCCATTCGGATACAGTGCGGTCGCCATGATTACGGCCGGAACACCGGTTTCGTTGCGAACAAGGTGTATGTGGCTGCCACCGGTGTCAGTGAACGTTCCATTGGTATGGATAATCGTCCCCGTGCAAAGCGGACTATCCCCCTCATAAACAACGACCTCGCCCGCAGTTACCGTGAGCAGGTTCGGGCCCGGATGCGAGTGCCATCCGCTGGACGAGTGGGCGGCGAACGAAACCGTGGTAACGCGGAGGTCGGTCTGCCCCTTGGACCTTAGCAAGAGGTCCCATTTGTCGTTCTTCTCCGCCTTGAGGTCGAGCGGACCGAAGACGCCATGGAAAACCAGGACCGGGCTGAACCCGCCGACGGGAGGCGTGGCGAATGCCGGTGCTGCAATCAAAGCAGCCGAAATCAATGTGACAGTCGAGAGGCCGAGCGAGACGAATTTCTTGTGCTGACGATTCATGTTTCAACTCCCTGTTGCCAGTGCCGGCATGAGGAGGGCTCCGCTACTGAGGCCGGCCCGGCCAGCGCTGGTGCTTCTCGTGAGGGAACCGGAAGAGCAAACGAAATTGGCCGGATTATTTCCAGCATATCCGACTCGGTCGCGATTAATTCTACATTAACTCTTATCAGCAACCATGTCTAGGTTTTGGGCACAAGACACCCGCATTGCGGCCGTTGTCCCTGCCAGGAACTTCGCCCTACCCCGCCCGGCGTTGCTTGGCGCTGAGGCCGTGGGCCAGCTCGCTGGCGCGTTCGTAGCTGAGCGGGCGGCCGAAGAGGTAACCCTGGATGATGTCGCAGCCCAGATCGCGCATCCGTTCGAAGTCCTGCGCGGTCTCGACGCCCTCGGCGGTGACCGACATGCGGAACGATTTGGCGAGCTGCACGATCGACTGGATGATCGCGACATTTTCAGGACGGGTGCCGGCTTCGCGGACGAAGCTGCCGTCGATCTTCAATTTGTGGAACACGGCCTTGTTCAAATAGCCGATCGACGAATAGCCGGTGCCGAAGTCGTCGAGCGCGATGCCGACGCCGAGGCTGCGGAGGCGTTTGAGGACGTCGATCGTCGCGCCGCTGTCGCCGATGAACACGCCTTCGGTGACTTCGAGCTCGAGCCGATTGGCCTGGACCTTGTGGCGGGCGAGTGCCTGGCTGACAAGGTTGGGCAGCGCCGGCTGGGCCATCTGCTTGGGGCTGATGTTGATCGCGATCGTAATCGGTTCGGGCCAGGTCGCGATCGCGCGGCAGGCTTCCTCGATGACCCACTCGCCGATCGTCGGCATCAGGCCCGATTCTTCGGCAACCGGGATGAACACGAACGGCGGGACCAGGCCGCGCTGCGGGTGGTTCCAGCGGATCAGCGCCTCGAACCCGACCAGCTTCTGATTTTTCGCGGCGATGAGCGGCTGGAACAGCAAGTGGAACTGGCCGAGCGCGATCGCCTGGCGGAGGTCCGATTCGAGGCGGACGCGGTCTTCCTGTTCCGACTGCAGTTCGGACGAGAAATATTTGGCGACGCCGCGCCCGGCGCCCTTGGCCTCGTACAGCGCAAGGTCGGCCTTGAGGATCAGGTCGTCGACCGTCGCGCCGTCGATCGGACCGAACGCGCACCCGATCGACACGCCGATCATGATCTCGGTCTGGTCGATCATGTAGGGCTGTGCAATCGAGCGGATGATGCGGTCGGCGAGGCCCTCGATCTTGCGGCGGCTCTGGGCGTCCATGATGACAATGGCGAATTCGTCGCCGCCCATCCGGCCGACATGGCCGTCGGCGCCAACTTCGTCGCACAGCCGCTTGGCGACCGCCTGCAGCACGGCGTCGCCCTTGGGATGGCCAAAGGTGTCGTTGACCGGTTTAAACCCGTCGAGGTCGAGAAACAGGATCGCGCACGGCACATTGCCGGCCACCGCCACGCGGAGCGACTCGCCGAGCAGCTGGCGGACGCGGCCGCGGTTGGGCAGGCCCGAGAGGACGTCGACGTTGGCGAGGTGGGTCAGCCGTTCCTGGGTGTGGCGGACCTCGGTGATGTCCGAGCCGACCCCGCGGAAACCTTCGAAGCGGCCGGCGGTGTCGATGATCGGGTCGCCCGCGATCGACACCCAGCGCGGACCGCGGGCGGTCGCCAGTTCCATCTCGAGCGAGGTGAAGGTCTGCTTCTGGAGCAAGACGCGGCCGAGCTCTGCATGGCCGCCGAGCAGCGACGGCAATGAATGGCCGAGGATCTGCGCCGAGGGCCGGCCAAGCAGCGCGGTCATGCGCGAACTGATGTAGGTGACGCGGTTGTCGGCATCGATCTGCCACAGCCAGCCAACGCCGCGCTGCTCATATTCCTGAAGGAGGAGCGAGGCGGATTCGCTCTGGCTGCCGATGTCGGCATTGGTCTTGAGCTGCTGGAATGCCCAGCGCGCGATCGCCAACACGCCGAACACCGCGACGCCAAGCGTGAACAGGATCGCCATCATGTGCTGGAACGGGATCGAGGCGCGGCCGATCAGCAGCTCTACGCTGAGCCCAATGACGAACGCGGTGAGCCAGGTTGTCGCGCAGGCCGGGATGACGATCAGCGCGAGCGCGGCGGTGCCGAGCGCGGCGGTGAGCGAGGCGATGATCAGCTGCTCGTCAAGCTCGAGGCCAGCGAACAGGTAGATCGGGAGTGACAGCCACAGCGCGCCGCGCGCCGCGATTTCTCCGGTCATCAGCAGGTGCGGCACCTTGCGGCCCGAGCGGCCGACATTGGTGATCGCCTGGTTGCGGGCGGCCTGGGTGGCGAGGATATTGGCGCCGATGACCGCACCGGCCCAGCCGAGGAGGTAAGCGACTGGCGCCGCGCTCCATAGAGCTACGACGGCGCACAGCATCGAGACGACATTGGCAATGGCGAAGAACAGCGCCAGCTGGCCGCGCGAAATAAGCTGAATATCGCGCAGCGGCGATCCCGAATCGTCGGATATCTGGTTGGTCAGGCCCAACGACTCGCCTCCCGGAAGTCGGGCCGAGACCATCCTTTTGTAACGATCAGGTGCTTCGTACATTCCGCGTCCACTCGGTTAAGCCAAGCGGATTAGCGCAGGGACAGTTTAAGGCAGGTTAAATTCGCTGGTCGCCTATCGTCATTTTATCAGGTTGAGCGGGTCGAGTGCGCGGGTCACCAGCGGGTGATATAACGGGCGCGCGCGGGGGTAGAGCGCGGTGGCAATCGGCCGGCCCCAGGCTGCGTCCCTGGCCAGCGCCTTGAACAGCGGCTTGACGAACTTGCCGCGGCCATTGGACAGCAGGAAATCGTCGAGACTGGCGCGCGCCGGGTCGAACCGGTTGGCGATCGCGAGGTCGAGCCAGGCGAAGCGGATTTCGCTGTTGTGGCTCACACTCAGCCCGAAGCCGTCGTCGAGCGCGGCGAGGCGTTCAGCGGACAGCTTGCGCGGCAAGTGGGTCAGGAACTGGAGCCGTTCATCGGTCGTCCAGCGGTTCCACGCGGCACGATCGGGCGCTCCACCGGCGGCGAAGGCGGCGACGGATTTGTCTTGCTGGGCGAAGGCGGTGGGATCGGCCGGCACCGCATTGGCGGGGATGCCGGGCTTGTAGATCCATTCCTCAAGACGCAGTTTTTGCTCGAGGAATTGATCGTTTTTGACGAGATTCGCACGGATGTCGGCGAGGAAAATCGACGAGGTGACCGGCTGGAAGGCGTGGCGGTCGAAATAACCCTTGAGGTAAGCGTCGAATTTATCACGTCCGACGGTGGCTTCGATCATCCGCAGGAAAGCGGCACCCTTTTCATAGGCGATGTCGGTCAGCGCGTCGTTCGGGTCGCGGCCTTTCAGCGACTGGTGAAGCCGGGTGTCGGGATTGGCCGGTCCGCCCGCATCCTTGATCGCCTGGTCCTGGGAGTCGATGCCGAGCGCGACCTGCTGCGCGGCGACTTTCTTGCCGTAAAGCGACTCGACGATGCGCCGCTCGGCGTAAGTCGTCATGCCCTCGTTGAGCCAGATGTCGCCCCACGTCGTGTTGGTCGCAAGATTGCCCGACCAGCTGTGCGCAAGTTCATGCGCGACGAGGCTGACGAGGCTCTTGTCGCCGACGATGAAGGTCGGGGTAAGAAACGTCATGTTGGGGTTTTCCATCCCCCCGTACGGGAACGACGGCGGCAGGACGAGCACGTCGTAGCGGCCCCAGCGATAGGGTCCGTACAGCGCTTCGGCGGCGCTCACCATCTTCTCGCTGTCGCCGAGTTCGGCGGCGGCGGCGTCGAGCGTGGCGGGCTCGGACCAGACGCCGGTGCGGGGCCCGAGCGAGCGGAAGGCGAGGTCGCCGACGGCGATGGCGATACCGTAGCTCGGGACCGGGTGAACCATGCGATAGGCGAAGCGGGCGCGGCCGGGCGGTGGGGGAGCGGGATCGGCGCGATCGTCCTTCTGCCCGCTCATCACGGCGGTGAAGCCGGCGGGGACGGTGATCTTCGCTTCCCACGTCTGGCGGACGCCGGGCGAATCCTGCGTCGGGATCCAGCTGCGGTTCTCGATCGCTTCGCCCTGCGAAAAGAGGAAGGGGAGCTTCCTGCCCACGGTCTGCTGAGGCGTCAGCCACTGCAGCGCGCCGGCGTCGGGGGCGGATTTATAATGGACGACGATCTTGCGCGCGGCGCCAATCCGGACGGTCAGCGGGCTCCCAAGCTTTGGATCGACCGCGCCGACCCGGTAAGCGAGCGCATGCCCCTGCCCGTCGTCGATCGACGCGATCTCGAGCCTCTTGTCGTCGAGCGTGATCGCTAAGACGCCCGGCCTGGCATCGATGTCGAGCACGGCGGTACCGGCGAGCCGCTTGCCCGCCATGTCGACCTCAAGATCGAGCGCGACATGGGTGACGCGCGCCTCGAGCGGCCTGGCGAAGCTGTGCGGATCGACGGCGTCGGCGGTCGACAGGATCGGGGCGACGGCGGGGGAGTTTGTGGAGGTGGCGACGACGGCATTGCCTTGCGGGGCCGCACCCTGCTGGCACGACGCGAGGAGCACGGCGGCAGCGGTAAACAGTTTACGCATACATTGATCCTGACATTGGCCTCGGCGCTTGTGCGCAGGCCCTACTTCTTGCGCGTGAAGTCGACCGCGACGACGTTGGAACCGTCGTCGACCGGGGTGACGGTCGGGCTGTCGTTTTCGGGCGGCTCGGGAGATTCATGGTCGGCCGGGGCGCCGCTGGCCTGGAACTTGAGGCTGAAATCGACCGCCGGATCGACGAAATCGGTCACGGCGGCGAACGGCACAACCAAGGTCGAGGGGATTCCGCCGAACGACAGGCCGACCGAAAAATGATCGTCGTCGACCTTCAGGTCCCAGAAGCGGTGCTGGATGACGATCGTCATCTCGTCGGGGAAGCGCTCCATGAGGTGCTTGGGGATCGAGACTCCGGCGAGGCGGGTCTTGAAGGTAATGTAGAAATGATGGCCTCCGGGCAGCATCCCGGTCGATTCGACCTCACGCAACACGCGCCCGACCACGTCCCGCAGCGCTTCCTGTACGATCTCGTCGTAGGGAATGAGGCTTTCAGGCGTGTCGTCGACCATTTCTTCGTGGTAGCGCCGACGCTGTTGCGGTCAAGCCAAGAGACTCACCGATGCCCATTGATGCCAGCCTGCCTTACGACGAAGCGAATATTTTCGCGAAAATCCTGCGCGGCGAGGTGCCGTGCAACAAAGTTTACGAGGACGAGCACGCGTTCGCCTTCCACGACATCAACCCGCTGGCGCCGATCCATGTGCTGGTGATTCCCAGAGGCGCTTATGTGTCTTGGGACGATTTCACGCTGAAGGCGGGCGACGAGGAAATTGCCGGCTTCGTCCGCGCGGTCGGCGAGGTGGCGCGGATGACGGGAGCGTCGGCGCAGGGCTATCGCCTGCTCGCCAACATCGGCAAGCGCGGCGGGCAGGAAGTGCCGCACCTCCATGTCCATCTGTTCGGCGGGGCGCCATTGGGGCCGATGCTGAGCCGCTGAGCCGGGTCTCCTGGAACGCTAAGGGATTGCACGCTCGCCTTTAGCCGCTAGGCTCCGCGCCAATCATGCTGCCGCGTCCAAGAGGCGCGATCCGAAGGGAATGACATGCTGTTCGACCGCGTAAAGTCACTCGACGCTATCCTTGCTACCGCCGAGAAAAAGGGGCTGCACCGCTCATTGGGCGCGTTTCAGCTGACCATGCTCGGGGTCGGCGCGGTGATCGGTACCGGGATTTTCGTGCTGACCTCCGAAGCCGCGCAGAAGGCCGGCCCGGGGATGATGCTTAGCTTCATGATCGCCGGCTTTGTCTGCGCGGTCGCGGCGCTGTGCTATTCGGAACTCGCCTCGATGGTCCCGGTGTCGGGATCGGCCTACACCTATACCTACGCCGTGATGGGCGAGCTGATGGCATGGATGGTCGGCTGGGCGCTGATCCTCGAATATGCCGTCGGCGCATCGGCCGTGGCGGTCGGCTGGTCGGGCTACTTCGTTGGCTTCATGAGCCATATCAACGACTTCCTGCCGTTTATCCCCAATATCACCATTCCCACCCAGTTCGCCGTCGGGCCGAGCCAGGGCGGGCTGATCAACCTCCCCGCGGTGACCATTTCGATCCTCGTCACCCTGCTGCTGATCCTCGGCACGACCGAGAGCGCGCGGTTCAACGCGGTGCTGGTGCTGATCAAGATTACCGCGCTGACGCTGTTCATCGCGCTGACTGTGCCGGTGATGAAGGGGGCCGAGTTCCACCCCTTCCTGCCCAATGGCTGGGGCACGATCGGCGTCGTCGGCGCCGCCTCGTCGATCTTCTTCGCTTACGTCGGCTTCGGTGCGGTTTCGACCGCCGCCCGGGAGACCAAGAACCCGCAGCGCAACGTGCCCATCGGGCTGATCGGAAGCCTGCTGATCTGCACCGTCTTCTACCTGCTGGTCGCGGCCGGCGCGATCGGTGCGATCGGCGCGCAGCCGGTTGCCGGGCTGGGCGGCGAAGTCCTCGCCCCCGGGTCGAGGGAACTCGCCGCGCGCTGCGCCGTGATCGTCGCGAGCGGCGTAAACGAGCCGCTTGCCTGCAGTCACGAAGCGCTGGCGCACGTCCTGCGCAGCGTCGGCTGGACCAAGATCGGTAACCTGATGGGGGTCGCGGCGTTCCTCGCGTTGCCATCGGTCGTGCTGATGATGATGTTCGGCCAGACCCGCGTGTTCTTCGTCATGGCGCGCGATGGCCTGCTTCCCGCGAAGCTCGCCAGCGTCCACCCGCGGTTCAAGACGCCGCACGTCGTCACTGCCTTCACCGGCATCGTGGTGACGCTCGCCGCGGCCTTCCTGCCGGTCGGCAAGCTCGCCGATTATTCGAACTCGGGCACGTTGTTCGCATTCATGATGGTGGCGATCGCGGTGCTGGTGCTGCGCCGCACCGATCCTGGCCGTCACCGCCCGTTCCGGACCCCGGCGATCATGGTGGTCGCCCCGCTGGCGATCATCGGCTGCATCGGGCTCTACCTGTTCCTGCCGTTCCTGGCGCAGATGGTGCTGTTCGGTTGGGGCGCGATCGGGTTGGCGATCTACTTCGGCTATAGCCGCAGCCGCAGCCATGTCGGGCGCGGGCTGGTCGAGACGCACGAGCTCGACTCCGACGCCCCCCCGCAGCCGGTGCCGCCGATGCCGGGCGCGCACACCCCGGGAATCAAGGACGCCTGACCGAGGGCTGACGTCGTGTTTGGGCTTAGCCGCGCCGCGCGCTATATCGGGGCAATGAGCGGCACGGGCAGACACGGCTGACATGGCGAGCGACGGCGCACGGCTGATCGACGGGCCGGTTGCGGCGGACGGCGGCCATGCGGGAGAAGCCCTGCCGCCGCCGACACGTTATCCGCGCGCTCCGCGCAGCGGCGGCGGCTTTGGAGGCAGCAAGGGGCCCGCCCGCCCGATCCTCGAGACGGTCAAGCTCGACAGCCCGTTCTTCGACGACAAGAACCGCGCTTTCTGGGTGCTCCAGTCGGCCGGCTGGACGGGCTATTTTATCCTCCGCAGCTTAAGCGGAATCGCCAATTCGATGGGCCTGATGTTCCTGGTCCATACGCTGCTGCTGACCGCGACCGGCTATTCACTGACGCTGTTGATGGGGTCGCTCTATCGTCGGCTGATCCAGATGCGCCCGCTGTGGACGGCGGCGCTCAGTCTCGGCACGGTGGTGATCGCCGCGGCGGTGTTCTCGTTCATCGAGACGTGGAGCAACGCGACCTTTGTGCGGCCCGACGCGCGGCCGGTCGGGATCGAATATCTCGGCGCAATCCTGCTCGACTTCGCGCTGCTCGCGGCGTGGTCGGCGCTGTATTACGGGATCAACTATTATTTGTTGCTCGAGGAGGAAATCGAGCAGCGCGAGGCGATGGAGAGCCAGGCGAGTTCGGCCCAGCTGGCGATGCTGCGCTACCAGCTCAATCCGCATTTCCTGTTCAACACGCTCAACTCGATCTCGACGCTGGTGCTGCTGCGCCAGACCGAGCGGGCCAATGCGATGCTGTCGCGACTGTCGTCGTTCCTGCGCTACACGCTGATCAACGAGCCGACCGCGCAGGTCACGCTGGCGCAGGAAGTCGAGACGCTGAAGCTTTACCTCGAGATCGAGAAGATGCGGTTCGAGGACCGGCTGCGTCCGCACTTCCGCATCGATGCCGAGACGATCGGGGCGCGGCTGCCGTCGCTGCTGCTCCAGCCGTTGGTCGAAAATGCGATCAAATATGCCGTGACACCGAGCGAGGAAGGGGCCGACATCTGGATCACCGCGTCGCGCGAGGGGCGCTGCGTGCGGATCGAGGTGGCCGACAGCGGGGCCGGCCCGGGAGCGCATTCGATGAGCACCGAGTCGACCGGCGTCGGACTGGCGAATATTCGCGACCGTCTGACGCAAGCCTATGGCCCGGGGCATGGCTTTGTCTCACGGCTGAACGATAAGGGGGGCTTCAGCGTTATCGTCGAAATTCCATCCGAGAGCGAGTACCGAGCATGAGCATCCGGACGATCCTGGTCGACGACGAGCCGCTGGCGACGCAGGGGCTGCAATTGCGATTGCAGGCGCACGACGACGTCGAGATCATCGCCACCGCCGCCAACGGGCGTGAGGCGATCCGCGCGATCAAGACCGACAAGCCCGACCTCGTCTTCCTCGACATCCAGATGCCCGGATTCGACGGCTTCTCGGTGATCCAGGGCGTGATGGAAGTCGAGCCACCGCTGTTCGTGTTCGTCACCGCCTTTGGCGACCATGCGCTGCGCGCGTTCGAGGCGCAGGCGATCGATTATCTGATGAAGCCGGTCGACGAGGACCGGTTGGCGGCGACGATGGACCGAGTGCGCCAGCGGCTGGCCGAACGGCGCGGCGTGTCGGAAGCCGAACGATTGAAGGAAGCGTTGGAGGAACATGCGCCCGAGGCGGCGGAGGAGCTGGCCGAGGGCAGCGCGGCGGAGGGGCCGGCGTCGAACCGCTTCGAAAAGATGATCAACATCCGCGACCAGGGGCAGATCTTCCGCGTCGATGTCGACACGATCGAACGGATCGACGCGGCGGGCGATTACATGTGCATCCAGACCGGCGACAATACGCTGATCCTGCGCGAGACGATGAAGGACCTCGAGAAGCGGCTCGATCCGCGACGGTTCCAGCGGGTGCATCGCTCGACGATCGTCAACCTCGACCTCGTCAAGCAGGTCAAGCCGCACACTAACGGCGAGTGTTTCCTCGTGCTCGATTCAGGCGCGCAGGTGAAGGTGTCGCGGTCGTATCGCGATGTCGTCGCCAGGTTCGTTCACTAGCGGCTGAGTTCGCGTCCCACCGGGTAGAGCAGGTAGCGCTCGTCGTAATAAGGGGTGCGCTCGTAGAACCAGCCGAGGCGGGCGTCGGGATCGGCGGCGAATTTGGGATCGGCGGCGAGCTTGGTCTCGAATGCCGCCCTCAGCGCAGGGTCCGCGGCCAGCATGCGGTCGGCCAGCGGGGCGATGACATATCCTTCGATATATTCGGTCCGCATCAGGATTTCGGGGTAGAAATTCCATGCCAACAGCGAATCCGGGCTTTCAGGCTCGCGCATCGCCGCGGCGAGCAGGCCGAGCGGCTGGTCCGACGGGACGCGGACCGACCCCGTCGGGTATGTTTCGGACCGAGACGCGTGGACGTAGGCGTCGGCGGTCAGAGGAACGTGGCCTTCGTCCGCCTTGCCGAGCTTCGGATCGACGAGCCGCACCATGTCGAGCGTCACCGTGCGCGGAGCGGCGAGGGACTCGAAGGAGATGCCGTGGAGCTTGAGCAGGGCGATGACCTCGGGCTTGGTCACCGGCACCCACCACGCGGCAGGGAGGGTAACGGTCGTATCGGACACCTTGCCGAAGACAGGCATGGCTTGAGTCACCGGGCGGCCGAGCCAGCGGATTTCGTTGCCGCCCGATGCGGGCGAGCGAACGCTGGCGTGGGCGATGCCCCTGAAGTCGGGGATGACGTAGAGCGGCGCCGGGGCGGGCTTCCACTTCATCACCTCGGTCGCGGGGCGCGCGGCGCGATCGGCGGCGATCGCCTGTTCGAGACCGGCGCCCTCCTCGCCCACCAGCCGCAGCGACTCCTCGACCAGCACATAGGTGCCGAGCACGCGCTGGCGGTAGGGCTTGAGCGAGTGAGTTTCGACCAGCACCGTCGGCTGGCGGGCGAGATCGCCATAGCCGGACGAGTAACGGGGGGCGTCGGGATTGAGGTTAATTCCCCGGTCGGGACGGCGCGGATCAACCGCATCGACGTACATCCCCGGGATGTGACCTTTGCGGGCGAGCGCGGCGGAGACCGCCGGGCGATAGCGCGCGTCGAGCCAGCGGCCGATCGCTGGCGAATGGGCGAAATAGCCCGCCCAGCCGGCGAAGGCGAAGGTGATGTCATATTGATAATCGACCCCGTCGGTGACGTGGAGGTCGAGGACCAACGCGGGGTTGAGGCGATTGAGGTAGCTGCGCATGGCGCGCATCTCGGGCGTGTCGGCCTTGATGTAATCGCGGTTGAGGTTGAGGTTCTGCGCGGTGGTGCGCCAGCCCTGATTGTCGGGGCCGCGCTGGTTGGGACGGTTCCACGCCGAGCTGCGCTCATGCCCGTCGACGTTGAAGATCGGCACGAAGACGAGGTCGGCGCGGTCGAGCAAGCCATCCTTGCCGCGCAGCGCGATGTCGCGCAGCAGCATCAGCCCGGCGTCCTTGCCATCGATTTCACCCGAGTGGATCCCGGCCTGGACGAACAGGACGGGCTTGACGCCGCCGCCGGGCTTCGACGCGCGGATGGCGTAGAGCTCACGGCCTTGGGCGGAGCGGCCGAAGACCTCGCGGTGGAGCAAGGGCGAGGCGGCGACGAGGCGATCGAGCCAGGCGCTCGTGTCGGCGTAGGACGGGGTGCGCGCGAAGTTCGCCGCCTCGGCGGGGGTGATCCACGGATCGGTTGGCTTGGCGACCAGTTTTTCGCTCGATCCGTGCCACGGGATGGTTGGCGGGAGCGGCGCGACGAAAGGCGGCGCGGCGTGAACGGGGATGGTCAGGGGAGCAAGGGCCAAGGCGGCGAGCAAGGTGAAGCGCATCGGCAAAGCGTATAGGCGGCGACAATGCGTGGCAATCGCCCCCGCGCGCGGCTAATTGCGGCCAACCCGCCCCGGAGATTTGCCATGACCAGTCAGTCGCTATTCGCCCGCTTCGCCGCGCTGCACGTGCCGGGCAATCCGGTCGTGCTGTACAATGTGTGGGACGCCGGCAGCGCGCGGGCGGTCGCGGCGGCGGGGGCGAAGGCGCTCGCGACCGGCAGTCACCCGGTGGCGGACGCGAACGGCTGGCCCGATGGCGAGCAGGTGCCGATCGAGTTCGCGCTGGCCAATGCCGAGCGGGTCGTGCGCTCGGTCGAGCTGCCGGTGAGCGTCGATTTCGAGGGCGGCTATGCGGTCGATCCCGCAATCGGCGCGGCCAACGTCGCCCGTCTCAAGCAAACCGGCGCGATCGGGTGCAACTTCGAGGACCAGGTGATCGGCAGCGAGGGACTTCATCCGCGCACCGAGCAGGCGAGGCGCATCGCCGCGATCCGCGACGCGGTCGGTAGCGACTTCTTCATCAACGCGCGCACCGACTTGCTGCTGAAAAACACGGACGCCGACGACGCGCTGATCGGCGAAGTGATCGATCGCGGCAAGGCCTTCGCCGACGCCGGGGCGAGCGGATTTTTCGTGCCCCGCATCGCCGATCCGCGGCACATCGAACGGGTGGTGAAGGCGGTGCCGCTGCCGCTCAACGCGATCGCCTTCCCCGGCGCACCGGCGACCGCGGTGTGGGCGTTGGCCGGGGTCGCCCGGATCAGCCACGGCCCCTTCCCGCACAAGGCGCTGATGAAGCAGCTCGAGGACAGCGCCCGGGCGGCGATTTCCGGCTAGGACGTGGCCCGTTTGCCGCCCCACCAGCGGCGTTGGGGGCCCGACTTCAACACGCTGCGGCGGAACAGGCGGGCCCCGGCGCGCAGGATCAGCGCGACCCAGAACGCCTGCCACACGAGCGCGGCGAGGTGCGGCCAGATGACGTCCTGCTCGGCGGCGCGGGCGATCATCGCGAATGGCGAGGACAGCGGGAAGATGGCGGCGGCGATCCCGCGCGGCTCGTCGAGATGGCCGACCGCCGAGGCACCGAAGAAATAGATCGCGCTCTGGGCGAGGACGACCGGCATGTTGAGCGTCTGGATCTCGCGCACGCTGCCCGCCTGGCTGCCGATGGCGAGGAACACCGAGCCGATCAGCAGGTAGGCGGTCGAGAAATAGGCGAAGGTCAGCGCGAGGAAGATCGGCCAGCCGATCGCCGGGGCGGGCAGTCCGGCAAGCCCGCCGCTGCTCCACGCGGCGATCCCGAGCGCGCCGGTGATCGTCCACACCGCGATGCCGACGAACGAGATGGCGAGCATCGCGAACAGCTTGCCGACGAAGATCGCCTCGACCGGGACCGCGGCGGCGAGGATCTCGATCGCCTTGTTCGATTTCTCCTCGATCAGCTGCGACAGCACCGCGCCGGCGAGCAGGATCGTCAGCAGGAACAGGATCGTCTGGCCGCCGCGAGCGGTGAGCCCGCGCGCGCTGGCAAGGGTGCCTCCGGCGCGTTCGGTCGAGGTGACCTCGATGGTGCGGGCGGCTTTGACGCCGGGCGCGCCGACGCCCGCGCGGGCATCGCCGATGATATGGTCGAGCTGGGCGACGGTGCGCCCGTCGCTCTGGATCGTGCCGGTGACGTGCGGCGCATCGATCCCGCCTTCGAGCACGGCGAGGACGGCGGGCGATTTGCGCGCCAGCAGCCGGGCGCGCTGGGCAACGAGGTCGGCTTCGGGGGCGATTTGGATCAGTTCGACCGGCGACGATTCGGGGGTGGCTGCGGCGAGGCGGTCGCGGGCGAGGCGCAACGGTTCGAACGCCTGTGCGGTGGCGATGACCGCGACCGCGGGCCGACCGCCGTCCTCGGCCAGCCGGGCGCCCATGCCGCCGAAACCGATCCCCATGATGACCGGAAACAGCGGGCCGACGAGGAACAGCAGGAAGGTCTTGCGCAGGACCGTGGCGGTAAAGTCGCGCCGCGCGATGACGAACGCGGCGCGGATGATTTCAGGGACGTGCATCAGGCGGCCTCGGCTTCGGGTTCGGGCTCGGCCATCTCGCGCGCGGCGGCCTCGCCGGCGATGGCGACGAACGCGTCGTGGAGGCCGGGGCGCTCGATTGCCAGCGTCTCGATCCCGGCGCCGCCGTCGAGGAGAGCGCGAAGGAGCGGCTCGGGGCCGCTCGGGGGAAGTTCGAAGGTCCATTCACTGCCGTCGTTACGGGCATTGGCGGGGAGCGCGGCGCGCCACGGGCCGTCGGGCGAGCGGGTGCGCAGGCGGACGATCGGGCGAAGGCGGTCGCGCGCCTCGTCGACCTCGCCCTCGAATGCGACCTTGCCTTCGGCGATGATCGCGACGCGCTCGCACAATCGCTCGGCATGGGCGATGACGTGGGTCGAAAAGACGATCGTGGTGCCTTGCGCCGCCTCGCGCCGGATCAGCGCCTCGAGCTTGCCCTGGTTGATCGCGTCGAGGCCCGAGAAGGGCTCGTCGAGGACGATCAGCCGCGGCTTGTGGACCAGCGTGCCGAGCAGCTGGACGGTCTGTGCCATGCCCTTGGACAAGGTGCGGATCGGTTTTTTCGCCCAGTCGCCAAGCCCGTGTCCCGCGAGCAATCCGACCGCGCGGCGCTTGCCTTCGCGAAGTGGCAGC
>JBKJMA010000030.1:0-5641 GCA_046596505.1 Sphingomicrobium sp. | reverse complement strand
TGGCGGAAATCCGCCAAAACCGCCATAATATATCGAACATAATGTCCAATGATATGAATTACTTAGACGGTGGTGACCCCTACGAGAATCGAACTCGTGTTTTCGCCGTGAGAGGGCGACGTCCTAACCGCTAGACGAAGGGGCCATGCGGCACGCGGGCCGGGCTGGGGCGCTATGTCCGGTCTTGGTGGATTCGTCAATCAGGCGCGGCGGCGGGCGACCTGAGGGCGGTCCTGTTCGATCAGCCAGGCGCGGATCAAGGCGGCGATACGCGGCGCCGAACGGCCGTCACCGAACGGCAAAGCGGGGCGCGCCATTGCCGCCAGTGCGGTGCGATCGGCGTGGAGCCGACGAACCTCGCTCAGCACCCTGGCGGTCGCGGTACCGACGAGGATGGCGTTGCCACAGTCGACGGCTTCGGGGCGTTCGGCCTTGTCGCGCAGCACGAGCAGCGGGACGCCCAGCGCCGGTGCTTCTTCCTGGACGCCGCCGGAGTCGCTGAGGACGAGGTCGGCACGGCGCAACCGGACGATCATTGCCGGGTGACTGGTCGGCAAGGACAGCCGGATCCCGGGCTGGCCGGCGAACAGGAGGTGCATGACTTCGGCGACGCGCGGGTTGGGGTGAAGCACCACTTCGATCACCGCGCAGCCTTCCGCGGCGAGCGTCACCAGTGCGACGGCGAGGGATGCCAGGCCGGGTCCCCAATTTTCGCGACGGTGGCAGGTGACGACGATGTTGAGCGCGGCGCCGACGGCGGCCGGCTTGTGGGTTGCCCGGGGCAAGTTTGCGAGCGTCGCGTGCAGCGCGTCGATCCCGGTGTTGCCGGTGACGTGCACGGTGCCGCTGAACCCCTCTCGATGCAGGTTCGCGGCGGCGCCTGGCGTGGGCGCGAACAGCAGGTCGGCGATTTCATCGATGGCAATGCGGTTGCCCTCTTCCGGCCACGGCATGGCGCGGTCGTAGCTGCGCAGTCCAGCCTCGACATGGCCGATCGGCAGGCCGGCTTCATGCGCCGCCATCGCGCCGCCAAGCGCGCTCGACGTGTCCCCCTGCACGATGACGAGGTCGGGCTGCCGTCGGACTAGCACCGACGCGAGCGCGGCGGCGACGAGCGCGGCATGCTCGACGGGATCCTCGATCCCGGCACAGCCGAGTTCCTCGCACGGCAGGCCGCCGAGGCCATGGTCGGCCGCGCGCAACCCGGGATGCTGTCCCGTCAGGATGAGATGTGGCGCGACCCCCGCCGCGGCGAGCGCGTGGGCAAGTGGAGCAAGCTTGATAGCTTCCGGACGCGTTCCAACGATTAGTTGGACGAAATAACCGCTCAGCGGTCCCCCTAGTCTTCGGCGAGGCGAGACTGGCTCAGATCGGCGGGTAACGCAAGCTTAGCGGAAATTGTCGGAGTAGGCCTGGAGCTTCAGGGTCGCCGGCGCGGCGGGAACGAGGTGATAGTCGAAGCCCCTGCGTGTCGCATAGGCGATCGCCTCGTCCTTGCTGTCGAACACCAGCCGGACCTGCGTTGGCGTGTCACCCGAGCCCGACCAACCGGTCAACGGATCGGGGCGCATCGCCTGCTCGCGTTCGAATTCGAGCAGCCAGCGACCGGCCTTGGCCTTGCCCGACTGGGTCGTCTTGCGGTCGTCCTCGATGATGCGCGCGGTGGCCATGGATGCTCGGTGCCGCAGGGCGCGGCGGGAATCAAGAGCCGCCGCGTGCTTGCGCTCGCTTGGTGCGCAGCGAGGCGACGGCAGCGGTGGGATCGTCGGGCCAGTTGTGGCGCGGATAGCGGCCGCGCATTTCCTTGGCGACCTCGCGCCACGATCCGGCCCAGAAGGCGGGCAGGTCTCGCGTGGTCTGGATGGGGCGGTGCGCGGGGGAGGTGAGGGAGAGGATGAGGGACACGCGGTCGCCGGCGACGGTGGGGTGGGCGGAGAGGCCGTAGAGGGCCTGGGGACGGAGTTCGACGGTCGGCCCGCCGGGGGCGGTGTAGTCGATCGCGTGAGAGGTGCCGGCGGGCGAAGCGAAGGCCGGCGGAGCGAGCTTGTCGACCTGGCGTGCCGCGTCCCAGCTGAGGATCATGTCGAGGGCGGCGCGGAGCTGGCCGGGATCGATGGCGTCGAGTCGACGCTTGTTCGCGATGAGCGGGGGGAGCCAGTCGTCGAGGGTGGCGAGCAGGGCTTCGTCGGACAGGTCGGGGATGGCGGGGTCGTGCTGGCGGGCGAAGTTGGCGCGGGCGCGCAGCGCGGTCGCGGACCCGGGCCAAGGCAGGAGAGCGAGGCCGTGTTTGCGGACGGCGTCGAGCAGCGCGGCGGCAATTGCCTCGGCGGGGGGTGAGGGGTCTGGCGCAAAGGACAGGCGGAGCGCGCCGAGGCGGCGGCCGACGGTCGCGCTGATGGCGTTGGTCGCGGGGTCGAAGCGGACATCGGAGAAGCGGGTGATGCGTTCGGCAAAGAGGGCTTCGACGTCGGCTTGGTCGATCGCGGCGGCAGACATGATCCGCGCACCCGCGGCGGCGCCGGCGACTTCGGCGACGGCGAGCCATTCGGCGCGGGCGAGTGGCGAGGCGGGGTCGAGACGGAACCCGCGGCCGCCGATCGAGGCGTAATGCTCGCCAGACGGATCGCGGCGGCGCGCGACACGGTCGGGGAAGGCGAGGGCAACGGCGAGGGGAAGCACCTCTCTCCCGCCACCGGAGCGGGAAGTGGCGCGCTTCGCCCAACCTTCAGCCATTCTTCTTGCGGCGGAAGCGCGGGGGCTGCGGTCGGTTTCCCACCTGCGCCACCTGGACTCGAGGTTGGCATCGTTCCCGCCGAGCCCGCGTTCGGCGAGCAGCGCCGCGACTTCGGCGCCGACGTCGCCATAGCCGCGTGCACTCGTTTCGATCAGCATGTGCGCGAGGCGTGGTTCGAGGGGCAGTGCGGCAATCGCCTTGCCGTGCGGGGTCAGTGCGCCCGCCTCATCGATCGCGCCCAACCGCGACAGGCGGTCGCGTGCCTCGGCCAGGCCCGCCGCGCTTGGCGGGTCGAGAAAGGGGAGCTTCGTCGGGTCGGCCTCGCCCCACGTCAGGCACGTCAGCAGCAGGCTCGACAGGTCGGCGTCGACGATCTGTGCCGGGTCGTGAGCGGGGAGGGCGGCGTTGGCGGCTTCCTCCCACAGGCGGATCGCGACGCCGGGTCGCTGGCGGGCGGCGCGTCCGGCGCGCTGGGTCGCGGCGGCGCGGCTGGCCCGCTCGGTGACGAGGCGGGTGAGGCCGGCACCGCGGTCGTAGCGCGGGCGCCGCGCGAGGCCGCTATCGACCACGATCGCGACATCGTCGAGGGTCACGCTGGTCTCGGCGATGGCGCTGGCGAGGACCAGCTTGCGCGTGCCGGGCGCGGGCGGCGCGAGCGCGGCGCGCTGGGCGGCGGGGTCGATCTGGCCGTGGAGGCGGTGGAGGACGATGCCGGGGGGAAGCTCGCCGAGCGCGGTGGCGGTGCGCTCGATCTCGGCGACCCCGGGGAGGAAGGCAAGCAGTGATCCGTCTTGGTCGGCCAGTGCGCGGCGGATCGCGGCGGCCATTTGCGGCTCGATCTTCGCGGTCGGGTCGCGGCCGATATGGTGGAGGGTGAGCGGGAAGCTGCGTCCCTCGCTCTCGATCACCGGCGGGTTGTCGAGCAAGCGCCCGAACCGCTCGCCGTCGAGGGTGGCGGACATGGCGAGGATGCGCAGGTCGGGGCGCAGTGCTCCGGCTGCATCGAGCGCGAGGGCGAGCGCGAGGTCGCTGTCGAGGCTGCGTTCATGGACCTCGTCGAACAGCACCGCCGACACGCCGCCGAGCTCTGGGTCGGCCTGGAGCCGGGCGAGGAACACGCCGTGCGTCATCACGATCACCCGGCTCGCCTTGCCGACGCGGGCATCGAGGCGGGTGGCGTAACCGATGATGGCGCCCGGCTCCTGGCGCAAAGCGCGCGCCATATATTCGGCGGCGGCGCGCGCGGCCAGGCGGCGCGGGACGAGGAGAAGGACCTGGCCGCTGCACCACGGCTCGGAGAGCAGCGCAGGGGCGACGCGCGTGGTCTTGCCCGCGCCGGGCGGGGCGATGAGGAGCGCCCGCGGGCCGTCGCGCAACGTGGCGAGCAGGTCGGGCAGGACCGAGTCGATCGGGAGATTATATTCGATCATTGTCGGCCAACATGGACAACATGGACACTAGCTGTAGGTATTATTCTACCGAAGTGGTGCTTCTCGCGGAGGTTGGGCAAGGCCGGGGCGCGAGGGTGCGGCATGATCGCGCTGTGGCAGATCGCGGCGCTGTAGGACAGCGGCGTCGTCGGACCTCAGTAAGCGCGCGCTACCGCGAATTCGACCGCTTCGACCATCGCCGCTTTCGCGCGGCTGGGGGCGAAGGGGGCGAGGGCGTCGATCGCCCGGCGGCCATAGTGGCGGGCGCGCTCTAATGTGTCGGCGATTGCGCCGCTGCTCCGCAGCAGTGTGACGGCGTGGGCGAGATCGTCGTCGGCGACGCGGTCGCCTGATACGGCGGCCTGCCAGAAGGCGCGGTCGTCGCCGCTGCCGCGGGCGTAAGCGAGGATTAGGGGGAGGGTCATCTTGCCCTCGCGGAAATCGTCACCGAGGCCCTTGCCCATGGTCGCTTCGTCGCTGGTATAGTCGATCGCGTCGTCGACCAGCTGGAAGGCGATGCCGAGGTTGCGGCCATAGGCGTCGAGCGCGTCCTCGGCGGTTTCACCCGCTTCGGCGACGACCGGGGCGATACGGCAGGCGGCGGCAAACAGCGCGGCGGTCTTGGCCATGATAATCGCCAGATATTGGTCCTCGCCGGTGTCGAGGCGGCGCTGGGCGGTGAGCTGGTCGACCTCGCCCTCGGCGATCACGGCGGAGGCGTGGCTGAGAATCTTGAGCACTTTGAGGCTGCCGTCCTCGACCATCAACTCGAACGCGCGGCTGAACAGGAAATCGCCAACCAGCACACTGGCGGGGTTGCCCCAGATGAGGTTGGCGGTGCGCTTGCCGCGGCGCATGGCGGAGAGGTCGACGACATCGTCGTGGAGCAGGGTCGCGGTGTGGATGAACTCGACCGCAGCGGCGAGCCGGTGGTGGCGGGTGCCCGGGTAATCGAGCAGCGCGGCACTGGCCAAGGTCAGCATCGGCCGCATCCGCTTGCCACCGCCGGCGATGAGGTGCCCGGCGAGTTCGGGGATCAGCGCGACCTTCGACTGCATCCGGTCGAGGATCACGGCGTTGACCGCGTTCATGTCGGCCGCGACCAGCTGGACCAGGGGGTCGAGGCTGGGCGGTCGGCCGGATTCCGGGCGCTCGGCGAGATGGTGGAGGGTCGCGGTCACGCGGGCTGCCCTAGCGACCCGACGCGCGATTGGCCAGCATCGCTCACCCCGCGGCGGGCAGTGACAGCGTCGCCTCCAGCCCGCCAAGGTCCTCGCTTGTCCCGAGCGATACGGTGCCGCCGTAAATCTGCGCAACGTCGCGGACGATCGCGAGGCCGAGCCCGGTTCCGGGCTTGCCGGTGGTGTCTAGCCGGGCACCGCGGTCGAAAATCGCCTGCCACTCGGCCTCGGGGATCCCAAGACCGTCATCTTCGACCGCAATCTCGATTTTGTCGCTACCAGCGCGAGAGACGGTG
>JBKJMA010000139.1:0-11124 GCA_046596505.1 Sphingomicrobium sp. | reverse complement strand
CGAACGGATCATAGTAATTGCCGATGCGGAACACGAACCGGTTGCGGTCGCGATAGCGCTGCCAGTCGTAACGCGGATCGCGCCGCCACTCGTTCGACCAGCGCTGCCCGTCGCGATTGCCGTCCCAGCGGTGATCGCCATCGCGGTGCCCGGTGCGTGCCGTCGGAGTCTCGATCGGGCGCGGTTCGATCGGCTGCGTCGAGCCGCCGCTCGTCGTGCCCGGCGTGCGAACATGGTCGCCCCATCGCGTCGCGCCCCCCGGCACGGTTCGCACCTCGCCCGCATCCCGTCCCTCGCCGCCGGCGCGCTGAGCGATCCGCTCGCGCCACCGAGCGATGGCCTCCGGGTCCGGCGCCTGGCGCATGACCTGCGTCGCACCGTCGGGGCGCGAGAAGCCGCCGCCGTTCCGACCGCCGCGCGGCGCCTCGGGACGCACCGTATCGACACGGGCCGCATCGACACGGGCCGCGTCGGGAGCCGAGCGCTGCCAGCCACCGCGACCCTCACCGCTCATGCGCGCACCCATGTCGCCGCGCGACTGTTCGACACGCTGGGGTTCGACACGCTGCAGTTCAGCGCGGGCGGGCTCGGCGCGGGCGGGCTCGGCGCCACGCTCCTGGCGCTGCTCGGCGCGCGCGGCGCGGCGTTCGGCCCAGTCGTCGCGGCCCTCGGGTTCGGCCAGTGCTGGCGCGGCAACACTCGCCAGCGCCAACAGCACAATCATCTTACGCATCGCGGTCTCCATGAGACATACCCGGCGGAGCACTCCGCCATTGATGCGATATTGAGCTGATCCGGATTAGCGCGCGGTGAATGGTGGCGGAGGCGCGGCGGGCGGCTTTGCGGGCGCGGAAGATGTGACAGGAGCCGCAGCAACCGGTGCGGTCACGGCCGGCGCCGCCTGCCCCGCCATCGCCTCGGCGGCCTTCGCAATCGCCTTGCGAATGCGCGGCGTTGCACCGCAGCGGCAGATGTTCGGGATCGCCGCGATCTGCTCCTCGCTCGGCCTCGGGCTGGTCTTGAGCAGCGCCGCGATTGCCATGATGAACCCCGGATCGCAAAAGCCGCATTGGCTGACCTGTTCCGCCGCCCACGCCTGCTGCACCGGGTGCGCGCGGCCTTGCGACAGCCCCTCGATGGTGGTCACGTCGGCCCCCTCGACCGCAGCGATCGTTACTGAGCAACTCATCACCGCACGCCCGTCGATGATCACCGTGCACGCCCCGCAATCGCGGCTGTCGCAACCATATTTGGAGCCGGTCAGGTTCGACGCATCGCGCAGCGCCCACAACAGGGGCGTCTCGGGATCGAGCTTGTAGTGGATCGCCTCGCCATTGACGGTCATGCTGGTCATGGCGTTGGCCTAGCGCGGCAAGGCGCCTTGCAAAAGAGCCGACCTTCCCGGACAGGTGCGGCGTGGCGCGGATCGAGACATCGCTGAACATAATCGGCTTCGATGAATGTGGCAGCGGCAACGCTATCCCATTAGTCTTCCTGCACGGTGTCGGCTCGGACAAATCCGCCTGGGCTCCGCAACTCGCCCATTTCGGCCAGACCCGCCGCGCCGTCGCGCTCGACTATCCCGGCTATGGCGAAAGCGCCCCCGCCACCCCGAGCGACGCTGCCCCCCACGACCGCTTCGCCGATGCGATCCTCGCCGCGCTCGACGCGCTCGGCATCCAACGAGCGCACCTCTGCGGCCTTTCGCTCGGGGGTGTAGTCGCCATCGCGATCGCCCACCGCGCGCCCGACCGATTCGCCTCGCTGGCCATCGCCGACAGCTTCGCCGTCCACCCCGACGGCCCCGCGATCCTCGCCCGTTCGCTCGCCGCCAGCGCCGACATGCGCGCCCTGGCCGAAGCCCGCGTCCCCGCGCTCCTCGCCCCCGACGCGGACCCCACGCTGGCCGCCGAACTGGTCGAGGTGATGGCGAGCATCCCGCCCGACGCCTTCCGCCTCGCCTGCGCCGCCGTCTGGCCCGCCGATCAGCGCGGCCGCGCGGCGACGATCGCCTTGCCGACGCTCATCCTGTGCGGCACCCAGGATCGTGTCACGCCACCCGCGCTCAGCGAGCAGCTTGCCGCACTCATTCCAGATTCCGAGCTCTTGTTCATCGATGGCGCGGGCCACCTGCCCAACCTCGAGCAGCCAACGAACTTCAACGCCGCACTCGATTTGTTCGTGCTGAGAGGGGACGTTGCGGATCCGGAATTACCGACCGCTTAACCAGTCCATTTAGGACCGTCTTATCGTTGCCCTGCGAAAAGCAGGGTTATGGTTCACGCCGCCTTTCGCCCGGCTCTCGACCGGCTCGTCCTCGGCCTCGCGCTGCTCGGCGCGCCGACGCTCGCTTCCGCCCAGTCGGCCAGCCTGCCCGGCGCCATGCTGAGCAGCGACAAGACCGTCGCCATCCTCGGCACCGCCAGCGCGCTCGACCGGTTGCTCGCCCAGCAAGGCGCCCCGGCAACCCCAACCCCGCCCTTTGTCACGGCAAGCTACGCCCGTCCGATCGTCGCCGCCCCGACGTTTGACCAGTCTGCGGTTCCGCTAGTCCCCGCGATGATCCGCGGGCCGATCTCCGCCGATCGCCCCGACGTGTTCAACAGCGTCGCGCTGCCGATTGGCCGCACTCCGCTCGAGGCCCGCTGGCACCGCGTCGAATACGGCGCGCCCGATGCTCCCGCCAGCCGCTTCGCCAGCACGCTCCATACGCGCGACGCGATGCGCCGGCTCGAAGCGGTCAACATGTATGTCAATTCGCGGGTCCGCTTCGTCGAGGACCGCGTGCAATATGGCGTCGAGGACATCTGGTCGCCTGCCGCCCAGACGCTCAGCCGCGGCAAAGGCGACTGCGAAGATTTTGCGATCGCCAAGCTCGCCATGCTGCGCCGCGCGGGTTTTGCGGAGCGCGACCTTTACCTCGTCATCGCCAGGGATCTCGTCCGCCGCCAGGATCATGCCGTTGCGGTCGCTCGCGCCGGCGGCCGGCTATGGGTGCTCGACAGCGGCACCGACCAGCTACTCGATAGCGCCGACGTGCAGGATTACCGCCCCGTGCTGACCTTCTCCGGCGCGCACAGCTGGACCCACGGTTACCGCCGCGACACTCCGCCAATGGTCCTTGCCGCAGCGCCAGTGGTCCAGCCGATCCCGGTTGCGGACCCCGCGCCGGTCCAGGTCGCCGAGCTTCAGCTACCCGT
The DNA here is from genome assembly GCA_046596505.1 of Sphingomicrobium sp. Taxonomy (GTDB): domain Bacteria; phylum Pseudomonadota; class Alphaproteobacteria; order Sphingomonadales; family Sphingomonadaceae; genus Sphingomicrobium. The sequence goes on along the minus strand of JBKJMA010000139.1, from coordinate 7,924 downwards.
CTTCACCGCGAGCTGGCCGCTCCCGAGCGCCGATCAACGTTCGCGCAGCGCCTCGCTCTTTGCCTTCAGCACCGGCTTGAGCAGGTAGCTCAGCACGCTCTTGTACCCGGTAATGATCTGGGTATCGGTCATCATCCCCGGCGTAATCGGCAAGACACGCCCCTGTGATTTCAGGAAGCTGCGGTCGGTTTCGACGATGACCGTGAAATAGGCTTCCTTTTCCTTGTCGTCATAGACCGAGTCGGCGGACACCTGGACGACCCGCCCGTCGAGCCCGCCATAGGTCGAGAAATCATAGGCGGTGACCTTCACCAACGCCTTGTCGCCGACCTTGATGAAGGCAATGTCGCTCGGCTTGACGCGCGTCTCGACGAGCAGTTTCTCGCCCAGCGGCACGACTTCCATGACCTTCTGGCCCGCTTGGACAAAGCCACCGATCGTCGTCACCTGGACATCGTTGACGATGCCCTCGACCGGCGAGCGCAATTCGGTGCGGTCGAGCTTGCCGCGCGCACCGCGCAGCGACTGTTCGTTAACCGCGATCTTCTGATTGATCTGGCTGGCTTCGTTGAGCGCGTCTTGGCGGAAGGTGAACTGCGCCTCGCTCGCCTGGGCCTGCGCCTCGCGCACTGCGGCCGCCGCCCGGCCCTGCTGCTCGCGTGCCGCGGCGATGCGTCCCTGGAGGTCGTTGACCTCGCGCCGCTTGTCGAGCAGCTCGGTCTGCGGGACGATATTCTTCGCCGCGAGCGGCTCGAGCATCCCGACCTGGCGCTGCGCGATGGCGAGGCTGCCGATCAGCGAATTGATCGTCGCCTGCGCTTCGGACCCGTCTCGGCGGCGCTGGTCGGCGGTCGCGGCAAGCGCGGCGACCTTGCTGCGCAGCGCCGACTGACGCACCGCCTGCAACGCCGCTTCGCCGCCGCAGTTGCCGCCGGTGCAGGCGTTGCCCGCACCGGTCCCCTCGGACTCGAGCCGCGCCGAACGTGCCGACAGCGAGGTCGTCTCGGCCTGGATCTGGCCCAGCTCGGACGAGCTTTGTGTGTTGTCGAGCTTGGCCAGCAGCTGGCCACGGTGAACTCGCTGGCCCGAGCGGACGAGCAGTTCGCGAATCGTCGCCGCGTCGGCCGCCTGGATCAGCTGGACCTTGCTCGACGGGATGACCTTGCCCTGCCCGCGTGTCACTTCGTCGACCTGCGCAATCATCGACCACAGGATGAGGATCGCGAACCCCACTGCGACGATCACGATCACCCGCGCCGAGCTCGACAATGGCGGGCGCCGGCGCTTGGCCGCATTACTGCCGGGAATAAACGGAATTGAGGCCATTAGGTTCGTCCTTAACGCGACGCGACGACGGTAACAGCGACTGCAGCGGCGGTCGAAGCGGGAGCAGACGCCGGATGCAGCGCCGACCTAGCCTGCGCGTCGGCGATTGCCTTGGTCGCTCGGTCGCTGTCCGACGGCCCGGGAATATTGAGTCTCCAGCCCTTGCTCGTATCGAGCAGCCCCCCGACATCGTTCGGGGCGCGCGCGATCGGCGGGCCCGCCGGAACACCCGACAGGTCGACCGAACCGGTCACGCCCGCGATCACCGCAGTGCTGGGAACCGGGCGCAGCGCCGCAGGATCGTACGGTTCGCCGACATAGCGGCCGGTGAACGCCGCCGACGTGCCCCACGCCCCCGGCCAGCGATAGAAGATATGCGCGCCGAGTTTGGCAACCTTGGCCAGCATCGGCGCCCAGCGCGGCGCGACGTAATCGGCGTGATAATGGGTCGCCTCACCAACCGCCTTCTCGACATATCCGTCGAGCGCGGCCTCGGCCACGGTTTCGGCCTCGTTCCACGCCGACTGCGACGGACGGCGGTACAGTGCGCCGTCGCAGACGAAGCTGAACTGGCATACTGACCCGGTCGAGCCCTGGTAAACCACCCCGCACACCGATTTCGGAAAAGCCGGATGGCGCATGCGATTGAGCACAACCTGAGCGACCGCACGGCGGCCCTCGACCGGCTCGTAACCCGCCTCATAATAGACCGCCTGGGTCAGGCACAGCAGCGCCCGGCGATGGTCGAGCGAAGCCTCGTCGACGGTGAACGCGCGCGCCACCTGGAGCGGAGCTGCGGTGAACGGCAGCTGCGCGTTGATCATCTGGGCGTCCTTGCCGGTCGCCCGAACTTCGGCGGCTTTCGCACCCGTCGTCGCATCAACCAGCGCGGCGGCGGCGCGCGGCGGGATCACCACCGACACCGCCTCGGGATGCGCGTCACCGCGCGTCGGGGCAAGCCCGAACAGCGCCGCGGTGGCAATCGAAACGCCCCCGACCAGCGCGAGCGAGGCGTGGATCAGGCGGTTCACTGCGGCTTCTCCTGCTGCGCGGCGGCATTGAGCTGCGCGATGACCTGGTCGCGCGGACCGTCCGCCAGGATCCGGCCCGCGTCGATCACGATCAGCCGGTCGATGATCGACAGCATCTGATGGCGATGGGTCGACACGATCAGCGTCTGATCGGCCGCCAGCGCGGTCTTGAGATGGTCGATGAAGTAACCCTCGGTCTGCGTGTCCATCGCGCCGGTCGGCTCATCCAGGAACAGCATCTTCGACGGGCTGACCAGCGAGCGCGCCAGCAGAAGCATCGAACGCTGCCCCCCCGACAGCCGCGACCCACGCTCGCCGACCGGCAGGTCGAACCCGGCGGCATCGCGCGACAGGAACAGGTCCGCACCCGAGCGAACGACCGCGTCGATCAGTTGCTGGTCCTCGGCCTGCGGTGCGCCAAGCATCAGATTGTCGCGCACCGTGCCCGAGAACAGCTCGGCATCCTGCCCGACAAAGCGGAACGCATCGCGGATCTGGTGCGGGTGGAACTGGCGGCTGTCGAGCCCGTCGATGCTCATCTGCCCTTCGGTCGGCGCATAAAGCCCGCACATCAGCCGGCCGAGCGTCGACTTGCCCGACGCGACCCGTCCGATAATCCCGATCCGCTCGCCCGGACGGATCGCCAAGCTGACGTCGGACAGGCTGTCGCGCGACGAATTGGGATAGCGGAACGTCGCGTGCGCCAGCTCGATCGTCCCCGAGCGTATCTCCGGCACGATGCTGCGCGCCGCGACATTGCGCTCGTCGTCAGCTTCCATCATTTTCTGGAGCGAGGCGAGCGTGGTCAGCGACTGGCGCGCGCGCGTCACCAGGAACGCGAATTGCCCGATCGGGGACAGCGCCCGTCCGGCCAGCATGACGATCGCGATGATCGCGCCCATCGTCATTTCGCCGGCGTTGAACTTGTAGAAGCCGCCGATCAGCAGCCCGATGCTGATCATCTGCTGCGCGCCCGACGCCAGGTTGATCGCGACCGACGTATGCCGCCGCATCCGCTCCTGCGTCCCCGCGCTCATTGCCGCATAGCGCTTCCACCGGCCGAGCATCTGTCCTTCGGCCCGCGCCGCCTTCAGCGTCTCGATTCCGCCGATCGATTCGACCAGCACCGAATGCTGCAGGCTCGAATCCGCCTGCGCGTCCAATGCCGAGCGGCCCATCGAGCGCTGCAGGCTGATCCCCGCGGCGAACATCAGCACGATCCCCACGATCGGCACGAACACCAGCCAGCCGGCGAGCACGGCGATGAACACCAGGAACAGCGCAAGGAAGCTGATGTCGACCACCAGCACGACCGTCGTCGAGGCGAAGAAGTCGCGCACATTTTCATATTCAGAGACGCGCTTGGCCAACGCGCCGGTGCTCCCCGCCTTGTCGGCGAGCGGCAAGTTCATCACCTTCTCGAACAATTTCTGCGAGAATTTTGCGTCTAGCTTGCGCCCGACCTCGTCGATCAATCGTGACCGCGCGAGGCGCAGCGTGAAGTCGAACCCGAGCGCGATGACCACGCCCAGCGCGAGCACCCACAGCGTCGGCACCGCCTTGTTCGGGATTACCCGGTCATAGACGTTCATCGTGAACAAAGGCATCGCGAAGGCGAGCAGGTTGACGATCAGCGCGGCCAGCATCACCGGCCAGAATTCGCCGCGCACCTTCCACACTTCGGACCAGAACCAGTGCTTGCGCACCGCCTCGTCCCACGGCCGCTCGGCGAGTCGCTCGCGGGTCGGATCGGCCTCGACGATTACCGCGTGACCGGTGAAAATCGGGTCGAGCTGGTCGAGCTCGGTCCAGATCGGCTCGGCGACGCCGGGCAAATACATCAGCCCTTGCGTGCCATTGATTTCGATCAACACCGCGGCTCGCTCGTCGTCGAACTCGAGGATCGCGGGCAGTTCGCGGTCGGGCCAGCGCTTCAGCTTGCGATGAATCGCCTGACCGCGCATCCCGACCTGCTCGAGCGCCGGCTCGACCTGGTGGAACGGCAGCTTGCCGGTCGCGGAGAGGGCGAGCCCGGCCCGCAGGAGGACCGGCGACGAAGGCCGGTCCGCCTGGCGGGCGAGGTACGCTAGGCAATCGAGGACGGGGTCGATCTCACGCGATGGCGCGTTGTCCAGCCAATGCATGATACTCAACTTGCCAATCCTCTACTCATTCAGCGTGACGACATCGGCGCGGGTGGTCCCATCACCGGCATCGGCATGCTGTCCTCGCGCATGTCGGAAGGCGGAATCGGGTTGACGCGGAAGCGATTGCGCTCGCTGCTCCACGCTTCCATCGGCTTGGTCACGCCAAGTGCCTCGATCAACCGGTTCTCCGCCGCCAGCACGCGATATTGCGCATAGAGCTTCGCCAGGCTGGCCGTCTCGCGCTGCGCCTGGACATTATAGCGGGTATTCTGCGTATCGAGCACGTCGAGCAGCGAACGGCGGCCGACATTGAACTGCTCGCGATACGACAGCAGGAGGTCGTCGCTGACCTTCGCCTGCGTCTCGAGCTCGCCGGTCAACCGGGTCTGGTTGGTGAGGCGGCTCCATGCGCTGCGGACATCTTCTTCGGCGTTACGGGTCATCTGATACAGGCGGCCATGCGCTTCGTCCGACCGGCGGGCCTGCTCGCGCAGGTTCGATTCCTTGATTCCGCCGTTGAACACGTTCCAGCGCATCACGACGCGGCCGAGCAGGTCGCGGGTGTGACCGCGGAACCCGTCCATGTCATTGCCATAGCGGGCCTGGCCTTCGAGATTGAACTTCGGCCCAATCTCGCTGCGCGCTTCTTCGCGGAAGGCACGCGCCGCCGACAGGTCGGCAATCGCTTCCTGGACGCGCGGATTGTTCACGCGAGCAAGGCCTTCGGCTTCGTCCAGCGTCGCGGGCATGAATTGCGACAGGTCGGGCGGCACCGACACCTGGTCGACCGGCATCCCGGTCAGCGTGCGGAAGGTGATTGCCGCGGTATCGAGATCCTCGTTGGCCTCGGTCACCCGCGCCCGCGCCGCCTGCAGCCGCTCTTCGGCCTGCTGCTGGTCGGCGATCGAGATCGAGCCCTTCGATACGCCTTCGCGCAAGTCACCCGCCAATTTCTCGTAGAAGGTGACATTATCGGTCGCGATCGCAGACAGGCGCTGCTGGAGCAGATAGTCGATGTAGGTCCGCGCGACGTTGAGCGCGACATATTGCGAGCGCTCATCGATCCGCGCACCCGCGCCGTCAACTCGCGCCGCCTGACGCTGGAGCTCGGCGCGACGTCCGCCGCTGTCGAACATCAACCAATCGAAATTGGCGTCACCCTCGGCTGGATAAAGCGTCTGACCGCTAATGCCGATCGAACGGCGGGTCGGGTTGCGCAGGTTGCGCGCGCCGGCCGACACCTCGATGCTGACCTTGGGGGCGTACTGGCCCTGCGCCTGGATGCGCTCTTCGCGCGTCGCCTGCTTGTTCGAAACCGCCTGGCGAATTTCGGGGTTGGTGTTGAGCGCGGCCTGGACCGCGTCCTTGAGGTCGATCGCCATCGCCGGAGTGGCGCACAGCAGCAACGCGCCCGGTACAAGTCCCGATGCGATGAGCGTCCAATGCTTCTTGTTCATGAGTGTCCCCTTCTGGTCTTATTAACGACGTCCCCCGAGTCCACGCGGGGGCCGGCGCTTTGGCTCAACCGGCGTGTGCCACCGGCTGAACCGCGTCATGATGAAGCATTGCGGCTTCCATCAGGTTTGCGTGAGCAGCGACCGCCTGGAAAGCGGCCATATGCCCGATGTCCCAAGCCGGAACGCCCGCCGCGGCCTGGCTTGCCGCCGCCGCCGATGCCGGACTTGCGCCATCGGCGTGGCCCGGCAGGGCATTGATCAGCGCGTCGAGATGAGCCTGGCCTTCGCCGCCGCCATTGTGCAGCGCCGCGACCAGTTCCTTGGCAAACTCACCCGTATGCTGGGCATTGCCCCCGGTGAGCCCCGCCGCCGCCAGCGCTGCCGCCGATGGCATCGCGATCATCGCCACTGCGAATGTCGCCGCATGAGCCGCCATCGCCGGAGCATCGGTCGCCGCCAGCAAGGCTGTTGAAGCCTCGCCGCCATCATCCGACGTGCCGACCAGCGGATGGTCGTCGTTCGCCGCCTGCACGTCCTCGTGGGTCGGCGCCGGAGCGGTGGTCGAAGTCTCGGCCGCCTCGCGCGCCTCGCCGCTGATCGATTGCTGACCGTCGCTGTCCGCAGCGCCGCTGACCGAAGCCACCGCCTGCTCGACATGCTGTTCGACCGTGGCAACCGTGGCATCGCTTGGCGCCGCGACCGAATGGGCCGCCGCCGCCTCGCTCGCCAGCCCCGCCGCCGCCAGCGCCGCGACCAGGGTCACGTTGCTGTTCGCCGCAACGAGCTTGAACGGGTCGGTCGTGGTCGTGGTCGTCGAGATCGTCCCGGTCACAAAGCTCGCGTCGGCAAGGCTGCCGGTCGTGCCCTGAGTGGTGGTGAAGGTGCCGGTTCCAGCGACCTCGACCTGTCCGTCGGCCGCCGTGTAGCTGATGCCGTCACTCGACAGCGAAATCGAGGCGATCCCCGCCGCCGTCAGCGACTTCATCTCACCCGCATCGACCACGCCATTGCTATTGGCATCCTGCCATACCGCGAAGCTGGCAAAGTCGGCATCGGCCGCCGACAGCTGCCCGTCATGGTTGGTGTCATAGGCCGCGAGGCCCTGCAGATCGGTGCCGCCGGTCGAGAAGACGATCTCCCCGGCACTGTCCACTTGGCCATTGTGGTTGGCATCATGGACCAGAATGCCATCGTCCGGCGCGGCCCACGCGGTGGCGACTTTGCCGCTGCCATAGTCAAAGGTGACCCCGGCATCGAGCGACAGGAAGTGGACGCCATCGCCGTTGAGGTCGAGGACAATCGGAGGCGCCACCGGGGCTACCGAGACGGTTGTCACCGTCCCGCCAGAAAGATACGTGATGGTCGGCGTGACGCCCGTATTGATGTTGCTGACCGTCACCCAATTGTCCGCGCCGCCGTTGAGATCAACCTGGACCAGCCCGGTCGTCGTCACGCGCAAATAGCCGGCTGTAAGAACATTGGTACCGCTGAGGACGCTGAGGATCTGCGTCAGGTCGATGGTGTCGCCCGTCGCATAATCGACGATCGTATCGACATTACCCGGGCCATTGGTGATCGCGGCGTTGCTGAGCACGAACACGTCGTTGCCCGCGCCGCCGGTGAGCGTATCGGCGCCGGTACCCCCGACCAGCGTGTCGTTGCCGCCATTGCCGATCAGCGTGTCGTTGCCGGCGCCTCCATAGAGATAGTCGTTGCCCGACCCGCCGGTGAGCGTGTCATTCCCGCCATTGCCGGCCAACACGACGGCCTGCGTCGCGAGATGCTGGTCTAGCATGTCGGCGCCGCTCGTTCCGACCAGGCTCCCCGTGAGACTGGGGACGATCGTCGTCGTCAGGGTCCCATTGACCGTATCGCCGTCGCCGTCGGTCGCGACCACGGTGAAGTTCTGGTCGATCGGCGAAGCCACAGCGGCCGCCCCGATCGAGAAGATGCCGAGATCGAA
>JBKJMA010000077.1:0-5781 GCA_046596505.1 Sphingomicrobium sp. | reverse complement strand
CTCGTGCTATGCGCGCGGGCGATGCGCAGCCTCGCCGCGTTTCGCGCCGCCGACCTGCCAAGTACGGCGCGCGCGCTCGATTCCGCGACGGCCAGCGCCCACCATGTGCTGAGTGAGTTGAAGAACGAGCTCGACCGCGGTGGCGAGCCGACCTTGAAGGCGCTCGCCGAGGCGCGCGCGATCGCCGACGAACTCGGCGTGATGATCGGTATCGGCAATGCCACCGCCGACCGGCTGCTCGACAGCGCCCGCAATTCCCGCGCGAGCTTCGGCGAGACCCTCGATCAGCAGGACCTTGCCGCGTGATCCGCCGACCGTCGCTGCTGCTGCTCACCGCCGGCGCGGCGGGCCTTGCGGCGCTGGCCAACGGCCTGTCCGCCGCCGCGGCCCCGGCCGGCGCCGCCGAACCCGCGACGAGGCTCGGCGCCGCGATCGGCACCGACCTCGCCGGCCGCGATCTCAAGTCGGCCCAACGCGGACGACAGCTCGATCTGCGCGAGCAGGCCGCGCGCTCGGCCGAGCAGCGCCTCCAGGTCGCTGCGGCCGCACTCGCCAAGGCTCAACCGGCGAGTGCCGGCGCCACGCCCTCCCGCGCGTCCGGGACCGGGGCCGTCCCCGCCGACCCGCAGGCCGAGCGGTGGGACGAACTCGCGCGCATCTACCAGGCGATGAAGCCCAAGGCTGCCGCGGGAGTGTTCGAGCAATTGTCGATGGACGTCCAGGTTGCAGTCGCGCAGCGCATGCGCGAGCGCGCTACCGCCGCGATCCTCGCCGCGATGACGCCCAAGGGCGCCGCCACGCTGACCATGGCGATGGCCAAGCGGTCGCCGGCGAGCGGTGGTTAAGCACCAACGATTTGGAACCGGAGGGCGGCGGCGCGGGCGCTCAGGCCGGGCGTGCGGACACTTCGGTGATGAGAACGCGTTTCACCGCCGGCAACTCGCGTCGCGCCGCTGCCGACACTTCGGCGCTAAGCCGAGTGGCATCGACCGGAATGTAGGGCGAAGCACGCAGCCGCGCGAATTCGCCGGTTGCTGACAGTAGCGCGGAGCGAAGACGTGGCTCGGCGGCTGTGACAGCCGCGCCGTCGCCGCCGTCGCTGTCGAGCACCAGCTTGACGGTCAACAACCCCTGTACATGGCCACCATCGACGATCGGTACCTGTATAGGCGCGATTGTCAGCATGCCAGGCGCGACCGGAATCTTGGGTCCTTCGGTCGCGCCGATGCAGGCAATGCCCGCGACAACCGCGACAAGGCTGGTCCGGAACACGCGCAACGAAGGAAAACTCCTGATCGAAAAACTTTGAGCGACCGCCCGGGAGTGGACGCGCTTCCTCCTATAATAGGGCAGGCGAGCCGGTCAGTGGAAAACAATGAGCAAAAATCAAACTCCAAACCGGATGCGTATTGTCTCCAGCGGTCGCGAACCCCAAACCGCCGCGACCGAGGAGATCTCGACTGACGAAGCGGGACCGGAAGACGTCGCCGACAACGCCCGATCTATTAGCCTGCTGATCCCCGCCGCGCTGTTCCTCGCGGCATCGGCCGGTGGCGGCATCGCGGCCTCCCTGTGGCTCGCCCGATGAGCCGCCTCCTGCTCCCCCTCCTCCTCGCCGGTTCCGCCCTTGCCAGCCCGGTCGCCGCTGCGCCGTCGCGCGTGCCCCCGTTCGCCCAGCGCCTCGCCAGTGCCGAGCAGCGACCTGTCCCGCCCCTCGCCGATGCGCTCATCCACCTCGGCTCCGCCTCGCTCGACCAGCGTCAATCGGCCCGCTGGGACTATGTCCGCGCCGCGCTTGCCGGCGGGCGCGTTCCCGAGGCGCTCGGCGCCCTCGACACGATGCTGTTCGACGAACCCGACATCGCACTCGTCGCCGCTTTCGCGCTGTTGCGAGGGCAGGCGCTTGCGACGCTCCACCGCTCGGCCGAAGCCCTCTCCGCTCTTTCCCTCCCGCAGCTCCTCGCCGATCCCGAGGGCTGTGCATGGCGGGCCCGCGCACTCGCCGAAGCTCGCGCCGCCGCCCCGCTCGGCGCCCAGCTCGCATGCGCCATTCCCGCGCTCAACACCCGCCGCCCGATCGACCGCCTCCCGTTCGTTCTCCCGGCCGCCGACCTCGCGACCGATAGCGCCCGGCCCGACCTCGCGCTCCTTTGGCTCGGCGCGGTTCCGGCTCGCGATCCCGGTGCACAGCTCGCTCGCGCCCGCGCCTACCTCGCCCAAAACCAGCCGGGGATGGCAAAAACGCATTTCGCCGCCGCCGCCTCGGCGCGTGATCCCGCGACCCGCGCCGCTGCCCAGCTGGGAACGATCCAGGCCGGCCTCGCCGCGCGCACCCTCGCCCCCGCTGACGCCGCGAAGCGCCTTGATGCGCTGGCCTTCAGCTGGCGCGGCGACCGCAGCGAAGACGGTGCACTGTGGGCCCGCTGGGCGCTCGCCCGCGCAACCGACGACCCCGCCGCCGCGCTCAAGGCCGGCGCCAAGCTCATCCGCTACCGCCCCATCGGCCCGCGCCTGCCCGGACTGATCCAACAGGTCCAGGCGATTCTCGCCGACCTCCTCTCCGCCACCTCGCGCCTTCCGCTGACCGAGAGCGCCGGGCTCTATTGGGACTATCGCGACTGCTCGCCCGGCGGGAGCGACGGCGACGCGCTCGTCATCCGTCTCGCCGACCGGCTGCAGGACGCCGGGCTCTATGCGCGCGCCGCCGATCTTCTCGATCACCAACTACGCGACCGGGCGCGAGATCTCGCGCAGGGCCCGCTGTCGGTCCGCGTCGCCACGCTGCACATCCTCGCGGGCCATCCGGAAAAAGCATTGGCGGCATTGCGCGACACCAACACCACCATTTTTCCAGCGACCATGCTCCACGATCGCCAACGGACCGAGGCGGTCGCGCTGCACCAGCTCGGCCGTGCGAGCGAAGCGATGGCAGTGCTCGAGAATGTACCCGGGGGACCGGGCCTGCTCGCCGAATTCCTGTGGCACGATCACGACTGGACCGGGTTCGCCGCGATAACCGGCGCGAGCCTGCCGGGCGGCACCAACGCTCCCGCCCGGGCAAGCCTCGGCGCGCTCGGCCAGGCGATGATCCTGCGCCAGGCGATCGCGCTCGGCATGACCAATCAGGAAGCTAAGCTCGCCGCGCTTCGGGCGCGCTATACCGAGGCGTTTGCAGCACTGCCGACCGCCGCCGCGTTCGACCAGCTGACCCGCCCTGCGACGACCATCGACCCGGCGAAGTTCACGGCTGCGATGGCCGCCATCCCCGCGATCAGCCCGGCGGGAGCGATCGCCGACCTGCTCGAAGCGGCTCCACCGGCGAAGAAGGGCTGATTTTAGAGCCTGATCGATTGAGGTGGAAGCGCATCGCGCTGCCGCCGAAAGCGTGAATCAGGCTCCAATCACATGCTTAGCGGAGGAAGTTGAGCAAGCTCAGCTGCGACAGCTTGGCATAGGTCGCATAGCTCGCCTGCAGGATAGTCTCGCGCTGGGTGAGATCGCTCGCGACTTGGGCCATGTCGGCGTCCTCGTTGCGGCTGATGAGCTGGTGTAAAAGCAGCGACTTCTCGTCAGCGCGGACGGCCAGCGTTTCGACCTGCGCCTGACGTCGGCCGTTCTCGGCATTGGCAGACCGCAACGTCGTGAGCCCGTCATTAATTTGCCCGATCGCCACATTAAACGCGGCCGACTGCGCCGCCGTCGGCACATCGCCGATCGGCCCGGCCTCGGCAATCGTGCGGAAGGCCTCGTACAGCGTCCCCCCGACCTCGCTCGCGGCAATGCCATATTGAACGTCGAGCCCGTCGGCGACGCGCGCGCTCGCCTTGACGGCGTCATTGGTGAACGCACCGCTCGCCGGTACTCCGATGGTATCGGCCAGCGCGGCGGGCTTGAACGGCGGCTTGTCGGTGGCCGATCCGGCGAACAGCGGCTGTCCGCCCTCATCGGCGTTCATCGCCACGCGAAAATGCTGGAAGGCTTCCTCGATCGCGCCCTGCAGCCCCGCCGCGCGGCCGGTTCCGATAACGGTCAACATCTCCGTGCGAAGCCTCATCATCGCGTCCTCGGCGCCGCCCAAAGCCGAATCCTGGATCGCCAATGTCGTGCCTAGCCGGTTGGAAAGTGCGCCATGCGCGTCTTGCCGAGCGACCAGGCTGCGCGCCGAGAGTGTCGGCACGGTATCGATGCCAAGCGCCGCGTAGTCGCCAGCCTTCTTGCCGGTCGCCAGTTGGAACTGGCTCGTGGCCAGCCTGGCCTGGCTCCGGCCGATCGCATCGAACAACGTGCGGTGCATGGCAATGGTGGCGACGCGCGTCATGATCAATCTCCTAACGAATCATGCCGATCAGCACGTCGTACATCTGGCTGGCGCTGGTGATGACCCGCGCCGCCGCCGAATAGCTGTTCTGGAACACGACCAGCTGCGCCAGTTCCTCGTCGATGTTGACGCCCGAAAAACTGTCGCGGCGGCTGACCGCATCGTCGCGGCGCGCGCTGGCGTCGGCGAGATGATCGCGCGCCCTCGCCGCGTCGAGGCCGGTGCGCCCGAGCAATTGCGTGGCGAAATGGTCGATCCGCATCGTCCCGGCCCGCCCGAGGTCGAGCGGCCGGCCGAGCTGGTCGATGAACGCCGTTGCGCCGCGAGTATCTCCCGGTCCCAGCGCCCGCTGGCCGGGAAGCGCGGCAAGATTCAGTCGAGCAAGCGGCAGGCGCTGGGCCGCCGCCAATATGTCGGCACGCACCGCCGAACCCGCCAGGCCGCTCGCGACGCCCGAGACGTGCATCAGCGACGAGAAACTGCGGCCAGTGCCGAACCGGTTGCTGCTGTCAGCGGGAATTTCGACCGTCGCCGTCGGAATGCTGGCATTGGGGGTAAAGCGCAGCCGCCCGTGATCGTCGAGCGCGAAGCCGCCGAATGGAGCCAGCGCGCCGCCGTTCAAATCGGCCAGCAGGTCAGCGAAACTCCCTCCCGGCGTCGGGCTCAGCGTCTGCCGCGCGACCGCCTTGCCGGCCGGATCACGGATGACGACATCGATCGTCTCGCCCGCGCCAAAGCCGTGCGGATCGGCTGCGGTGAAGCCGCTCGGGCCCAGCGTACCGGCGGAGTCGGTAATAAGGTCGTTCAGGCCGAACGCCTGCGCGAAGCCGATCCCGGCGCGGCTGCTCGGTGTCGCCGGATCCTGCGCGATGACCACGCCATTGCCGCCGCTCGCGCCGATCGTCAGCCGGCCGTTGGCGAAGCTCGCGCTGCCCGCGCCACCCAGTCCGGCATTGATCGCAGCAACCGCATCGGCGATCGTTGCGCCCGCGCCGAGCGCGTCGAAGTCGACCGTCGCTTTGGTTACCAGCGTGCCGTCGGGCTGGGTTACCGCGAACACCGCCCTGCCGGTAAAGCCAAGCCGGTCCGTGGCCACCAGGCCGCTGTTGCCGCCCGTCAGGCTGGTCGGTGGAGGAACCGTCGAACCGGCATTGCTGACCGCATTGAGGCTTTCCGCCAGACCGCCGAACAGCGTTCCAAGCTGCTCGCTGAACCCCGGCAGAATCTTGTCGCGTAGCTCAAGCAGGCCACCGAGGCGCCCGCCGATCGCCGGGCTGTCGAGCCGCTCGCCAGTCGCCGCGCCGACGCTGCCATCAGCCTCGACGAAGTGCAGCGCGATTGGCGGATAGCTGGCTTGATCGACCCCTTCGCCGCTGGTTGGGTAATCCAGCGTTCGGGCTCGTTTGTCGACCAGCGTCACGCCGCCCGCGGTCTCGATGAACAGCCTCCCGTCGGGCTGTTGC
>JBKJMA010000210.1:0-6132 GCA_046596505.1 Sphingomicrobium sp. | reverse complement strand
CCGATCGCGGCGGCCATCGGCTCCTCGATCAGATAGACCTGGCTAGCCCCGGCGTTCGACGCCGCGTCGCGGATCGCGCGGCGCTCGACCGAGGTCGAGCCCGACGGCACGCAGATGACGATTTCGGGAAAGCGCCAGGCGCGCATCTTGCCGCCATGGACCTTGTGGATGAAGTGCTTGATCATCTGCTCGGCGACATCGATGTCGGCGATGACCCCGTCGCGCAGCGGGCGGATGGCCTCGATCTGGTGGGGGGTCTTGCCCATCATCAGCTTGGCGTCGTTACCGACCGCCTTCACCCGCTTGACCCCGTTGATGGTCTCGATCGCGACCACCGACGGTTCGTTGAGGACGATGCCGCGCCCGCGCACATAGACCAGAGTGTTGGCCGTGCCGAGGTCGATCGCCATGTCGTGCGACATCCATTTGAACCAGCGCGTCCAGAACATTCAGGTCTCTTTCGATAGTCTTGGCGAAGGGCGGCGCGCCATTTACCGTGGTTTAAACCGATCTCTCTGAAAGCAACGATAATTCTTGGGCAAAACAGTGCTTCGCGAGGGCCTATCGCTTGGGCTAGGACGGGCTCCAATGTCAATAAGAAGGCTGCCTTCCGCGCTCATCGATCGCATCGCCGCAGGCGAGGTCGTCGAACGTCCGGCGAGCGCGCTGAAGGAGCTCGTCGAGAACGCGCTGGACGCAGGGGCGACGACGGTCGCGGTACGCCTGAGCGCGGGCGGACTCGACCTCGTCGAGGTGACCGACGACGGCTCAGGCATGAATAGCGCCGAAATGGAGCTTGCACTCGAACGACACGCGACCTCCAAACTACCCGACGATCATATCGAGGACGTGTTAAGCTTCGGTTTCCGCGGCGAGGCGCTCCCGTCGATCGCCAGCGTCGCCCGGCTGACACTCGAAAGCCGTGAGCGCGGCAACGCGGAAGGCTGGCGCATTGTCGTCGATCACGGAGCGCGGGTAGGGCAGGGGCCGGCCGCGCTTCCACCGGGCAGCCGGGTTCGGGTCGAGGGCCTGTTTGACAAGGTTCCCGCGCGGCGCAAGTTCCTGCGTTCGCCGCGCGCTGAATTTTCCGCCTGCCTCGACGCGGTGAAGCGGCTCGCGCTGGCCCGGCCCGACGTCGCGTTCAGCGTCGATCATGACGGGCGGCGATCGATCAACGTGCAGCGGTCGAGCGGACCCGCTCGGGTCGCGGCGCTGCTCGACCCGAGCCTCGAGTGCCATGGCCTCGGGATCGACTTCGCGCGCGACCAGCTTCGTCTGACCGGGGTGATCAGCCTGCCGACCTTCAACCGTGGGATGGCCGACCAGCAGTTCCTGTTCGTCAACCGCCGCCCGGTGAAGGACCGGCTGCTGGTCGGGGCCCTGCGCGCCGCCTACCGCGACCTCCTCGCTCGTGACCGCCACCCGGTCGCCGCGCTGTTCGTCGAAGTCCCCGGCGGCGAAGTCGATATCAATGTCCACCCGGCCAAGACCGAGGTCCGCTTTCGTGATCCGTCGGCGGTGCGCGGGCTTATTATCGGCGGGCTGCGGCATGCGCTCGACGAGGCGGGGCACCGCAGCGCAGCGCATGAGCAGGCCGCCGCGCCGGTGCAATGGACGACGAGCGCCGATCAGGAGCTTGCCCGTCAATCCGGCGAAGGCCGGGACCCCGGACGGCTGGACTACGATTCCCCAGCCTCCCGGGATCTCGGCTCTCGCCGGGATGACGCGGCCTCGGCGTTCGCCGGGATGACGGTTCAGGAAAACCGTCTCGACTTCGCCACTCTCCCGCTCGCCCGCGCCGAGCCCGCGCTCGCCCCGGTCCCCGCCCACCCGCTCGGCGTTGCGCGCGGCCAAGTCGCGCAGACCTATATTGTCGCCGAGGCCGAGGACGGTTTGGTCATCGTCGACCAGCACGCCGCCCACGAACGCCTCGTGCTCGAACGGATGCGGGCGGCGCGCGAAGGCGACGGGGTCGCCCGACAGGACCTCCTCATCGCCGAAACGGTCGAACTCGACGAAACCGACTGCGACCGGCTCGAGGAGGCGGCACCCGACCTCGCCGAGATGGGTCTCGAAATCGAGCGCTTCGGTCCCTCGGCAATGCTCGTTCGCGCCGTCCCCGCCGCGCTCGGCAAGCCCGACGTTGCCAGCCTTCTCACCGACCTCGCCGCCGAAATCGCTGAGTTCGGCGGCACGCTTACGCTACGCGATCGGCTCGACCATGTCGCCGCGACCATCGCCTGCCACGGCTCGGTCCGCGCCGGCCGCACCCTGTCGGTCGCCGAGATGAACGCGCTGCTGCGCGAGATGGAAGTCACGCCTCGATCGGGCCAATGCAACCACGGCCGCCCGACCTGGGTGAAACTTGCTCACGGCGATATCGAACGGCTGTTCGGGCGGCGCTAACAGTTCGAATAACTGTTAACCTATCATTATCTCGACAGAGTTAGGATAGGCTTGGGGGGTCCGCGGAGCAGTCTGAACGAGGGGCGCATGGAACAACTTATCTATATTTCGACCGCGCGCGCTGATCCGCCGCTTGCGATGATCCAGAGTATTCTCGCAATTTCGCACTATAATAACGGCTTGCACGGCCTCACCGGCCTGCTCATCGTCGGCGGCCGGCGTTTCCTCCAAGTATTGGAGGGTCCTGCGCACAAGCTCGACGCGACCTATCTCCGCATCAGGGCTGACTCGCGCCATTTCGCGCTGGTCCAGCTGTCGCGCAAGACCATCACCACCCGCAGCTTTCCCGACTGGGAGATGGGCTACCAATCTGGCAACGGCGCGAACGAGTTCGACGCGCTCACCACCATTGTCGAACGGCTGACCGGAGGCGTCGACAACCCTAGCCTGCGCGCCGAGTTGCAGGGCTTCGCGGCACTCCACAGCCGAGCTGCCTGAACATATGAACTGACTTCAAGTCGCGTTGAGGTCTCGTCGCGCCGTTTCTACCGCGGAGCGTCGGGCGGTGGCGCGGGCATCGCGGAGCAAGGGGTAATCGGCCGCGGCTTCGCTGGCGAGCTGGCGGGAGAAGCGACCAGCACGAATTTCTGCGAGGATGTCGCGCATCTTTTGCCTGACGTCGTCATCGACAATGCGCGGGCCGCCGAGCACCGCGCCGAGTTCGGCGGTGTTGCTGATCGCCTCGCGCATTCCGGCCAGTCCGCGCGCCTCGACCAGTTCGGCGAGGAGTTTCAACTCGCCGACGCACTCGAGGAAGGCGACTTCAGGCGCGAAACCGGCTTCGACCAGTGTCTCGAAGCCCGCCTCGAGGATCGCCGGCACGGCGCCCCACACCACCGCCTGCTCGTTGAACAGGTCTGCCTCGCATTCCTCGGCGAAACTCGATTCGATCAGCCCGGCGCGACCGCAACCGATGGCGCGGCCATAGGCGAGGGCAAGTTCTCGCGCCGACCCGCTGGCATCCTGCGCGACCGCCCACAGCGCGATCATGCCGTGCCCGGCCTCGTACAATGACCGGAGCGCCGATCCCGGCCCCTTGGGCGCGACCATGACCACGTCGAGGTCGGCGCGCGGCGTGATTAGCCCGAAGCGAATCGCGAGCCCATGGCTGAAACCGAGCGCCGCGCCTTCTTGCAACACCGACTCGATTTCGCCGTACAGCGTCGCCAACACTTCGTCGGGTGCGAGCAGCATGACGAGGTCCGCGCCGGTCACCGCCTCGCTCGAGCGCAGCGCGGTGAGGCCGTCGCTTGCGACACGCGCGAAGCTGTCAGAGCCCATCCGCAGCCCCACCACGACATCGATCTCGCTATCGCGAAGGTTCAGCGCCTGCGCGCGTCCCTGGTTGCCATAGCCGAGGATCGCGATGCGCTTTCCGGCAAGCGGGGAGGGGTCGATGTCGGCGTCGCGAAGCATCTTCATCGCGCCTCGCTAACCCTCCGCACCGAGCAGCGCCAGCGCTGCGGGATGCGCCGCCTCGTCGAGCGGTCCGGCGAATCTTGGCCAGGACGCCGGCGGCTGGTTCGAGAACCAGGTGTACTGCCGCTTGGCATAGCGCCGCGTCGCCTGCGCGCCCGCCGCGAGGGTCGCCGCCCGGTCCGCCTCGCCGCGCAGCATCGCGGCGATCTCGGGCACCCCGATGGCGCGCATTACCGGCAGCGCAGAATCAAGATTTTGCGAGACCAGCGCCGCGACTTCCTTGACAGCGCCGCCATCGAGCATCGCCGCGAATCGCTCGTCGCAGCGCGCGTACAGCCAGTCGCGTGGGGGCAGGAGAATCAGCGGCTTGAGCAAAACATGCTCGCCAATGCCGCCGACTTTCTCGGCCTGCCACGCAGCGATCGGGCGGCCCGTTGAACGGGCTACCTCAAGCGCACGTGCGATTCGCGTCGTGTCCGCCGGCCCGAGGCGCGCCGCGCTGGCAGGATCAAGCGCCTCCAATTCGACGCGATTTTGAGCCACCGGCGCCGCCCGAACCTCGGCCCGCACCGCCGGGTCGATTGGCGGAATCGGCGCAATCCCGTCGAGCAAGGTGCGCAGGTACAGCCCGGTTCCGCCGACCAAGATTGGCAGTCTTCCCGCCGCTTGAGCCCGCCAGATCTCGTCCCGCGCCAGCCCCGCCCAATGCGCCGCGGAACAGGGATCGGCACCGTCGATGACGCCATAGAGCCGGTGCTCTGCCCGCGCTTCCTCCTCCATCGACGGCCGCGCGGAGACGATGCGGAGGTCGCGGTATAGCTGCGCGCTGTCGGCGTTGATGATCACCCCACCGGTCCGCTCAGCCAGCGCAATCGCCAGCGCCGACTTGCCGCTCGCCGTCGGACCGGCGATGAGCGCCAGCGGAGGAAGTATGTTGACCATTGCGACGCTGATAGCAGCCGAACGGCTCGACGAAAGCTTGGCCGATGCCGCCGCCGCTCGGTTCGGCGCGACGCGCGGCGCGTGGATCGAGCATGGCAGCGCGCTCGACCTCCATTTCGCGGGCGACGTGCCGCCGGGCGAGGGCTGGGAAGGGGTCGACCTGATGCCCATCACGCCAGGGCCGCGCCTGCGCCCGCTGCTTGTCGCCGACATGGATTCGACGATGATCGGGCAGGAGTGCATCGACGAGCTTGCCGACTATGCCGGGGTGAAGCCTCAGGTCGCCCAAATCACCGAGCGCGCGATGCTGGGCGAGCTCGACTTCGCCGGTGCCTTGCGGGCCCGGGTCGCGCTGCTCAAAGGGCTCGACCAAGCGGTGCTCGCACGCTGCCTCGCCGAGCGCGTTCGGCCCAACCCCGGCGCGAAGACCCTCATCGCGACGATGCGCCAGCATGGCGCGACCTGCCTGCTCGTGTCGGGTGGGTTCACCGCCTTTGCCGGACCGGTCGGCGCGATGCTCGGCTTCGACGAGGTGCGCGCCAACACGCTGACGATCCGCAACGGCAGGCTCAGCGGGACAGTAGATGGCACGATTGTCGATTCGACGACCAAGCGCGCCTCGCTCGAAGAAGCCCGCGCCCGCCTTGGTCTTGCGTCGGACGCGACGATGGCACTCGGCGACGGGGCCAACGACCGCGCGATGGTCGAGGCGGCTGGGTGGGGCGTTGCCTACCATGCCAAGCCCGCGCTCGCCGCGATCGCCGACGCGAGGCTCGATCACCACGGTCTCGACGCGCTGCTGTGGGCGCAGGGTATTCCAAGCGCCGATTGGGTGCTCGACTAGCGCCGTTCGTTATTTCGCGGCCACGACGAAACAGGCCTGCCCCCGCGCTGCCAGCGAGGAACACGCCGCGCTCGCCTCCGCCCGACTCGCGAACGGCCCGGCCTGGAGCCGGGTCATCGCGCCCACCGGGACCAGATAGGCTTGCTTGCCCGCCAGCGGCCCGGTCGCAAGCTTGCGAAACAAACCCTCGGCCCCGACGCGCTGCGAGAAGGCGCCAAGCTGCACCCGCCAGCCACCGCCGGTCACCGAAGTGGTCCCCATGGTCAGTGCTGGCACGGGGTTCGGCGCAGCCTTGGCGAGCGCACCCTTGCCGACCTTTTTCGACGCGACCGGCGGAGCAGCAGCGACCGCCGCTCCGGCCAGTGCCTGCCGGCGCATCTCGACCGGCATGACCTCGTCCAGTTGCGCCAGCGTCGACTTCGCCGGCGCGAGGCCCTGCGCCGCCGACTTGCTGACATAAC
>JBKJMA010000026.1:0-3650 GCA_046596505.1 Sphingomicrobium sp. | reverse complement strand
GTGCTCGCGGCAAGGTCGGCGCTCGACACCAATCGCACGACGATCGAGATCCTGCACGGCGTCGGCGCGACCGATCGTCAGGTGGCCGCCCTGTTCCAGCGGCGCATCGCGCTCGACGCGTTGGCTGGCGGAGTCGCGGGGGCGTCGCCGCGGCAATGGTCCTGTTCGCTATCCTCGGCGGTGCAACCGGGATAGTCGCCGAACTGGCCGGCGGTCCGCTGCTCCATGCGTCCGACCTTGCGGCCCTCGCCCTGCTGCCGCTCGCGGTGGCGCTGCTCGCCACGCTCGTCGCCCGCGCCGCCGTGCTTGCCGCGTTGAGGGCCAGCCTGTGACCGTGCGCGCCGGCGCCCTGCTGCTGCTGTTTTACGCGATGCTGTTCGCGCTGTTCGCAGTCACGCTTGGCGTTCCCGCTCCGGCCAAGACGACGACCGATGCCATCGTCGTCATCACCGGTGGCAGTGGCCGGATCGAGCAGGCCATCAGGCGTCTCGCCGCCCACCGCGCGTCCCGCATGCTGATCGCGGGCGCCGATCCGTCGGTGACCAAACGCGATCTCGCGCGGCGGCTCGGCGGGCGGCAGGCATTGCTCGATTGCTGTGTCGACCTTGGCTCGGAGAGCGTCGACACCCGCTCAAACGCCGAGGAAGCCAAACGCTGGCTCGATGCCCACGGGTATCGCTCGGTGACGCTGGTGACGAGCGACTGGCACATGCGCCGTGCCAGCTACGAGTTCCGCAGCCAGCTTGGGCGGCGCTACGATATCACGTTCGACGCGGTGCGCACCGAGCCGAACCTCATGACCCTGTTCGCCGAATATAATAAATATCTGCTGCGGCGGATGGCGGTGTGGCTCGACGTATGAAACTCGTCCGATCGTTGCTGTTCAACCTGATTTTCTATCCCGGGACGTTGTTGTACGTCCTCGCCGGGCTCGCCGTTTCTGTCATCGGCGTGAAGCCGATGCGCGCGGTCGTCCACGGCTGGTCGAACTTTCACCATTTCCTCACTCGCCACCTGATCGGGATCGAGGAAAGGTTCGAGGGCGAGCTTCCAAGCAGCCCGGTGCTGTTCACGGTCAAGCACCAGTCGATGTACGAGGCGGTCGCGACTTTGCGCGTCTTTTCGACCCCGGTGGTCGTGATGAAGCGCCAGCTCAGCCACATGCCGCTGTTTGGTAGGCTGACGCAGCGTTATGGCGTCATCGGGGTCGATCGCGAGGCCGGATCGGCGGCGTTGCGCAACCTCGTTACAGCGGGCAAGGCGGCGGCGGCGAGCGGGCGCCCGGTGGTGATCTTTCCGGAAGGAACGCGGGTCCCGGTCGGCGAACAGCCCGAGCTAAAACCCGGCTTCGCGGCGCTCTATCGCGCGACTGGATTGCCGGTGGTGCCAGTAGCGATGGACGCGGGACTCGTCTGGCCCAGGGGGCTGGTCAAGCGTCCCGGCGTCGTCACGTGGCGAATTGGAGAAACCATCCCGCCCGGACTTCCGCGCGGCGAAATCGAAGCGCGAGTGCACCAGGCGATCAACGACCTCGAGCGCCGCCCAGCCAGTTGATCGCCGCGCCGTGAGGATGGCAGGTCGCGAGCAACCGGTCCTCGCCACCGGGCCACGACTGAAGGCGCAACGTCGGCTCCTGCTCGTCGGGAGTGCGCTCGAACCGCAGCCAGCCGATTGGCGTGGCCGGGGTTGCGGCGTTCCCGGCCCGCTCGATCGCCGCGGCGACGCGCTGCTGGCTCTCTGGCGCGAAATATTGAAAGGCGATCGAATGATAGATGAGGCGGCTGGTGCCCCCGCTCTGCGGCTCGGCTAGGCGCGCCTCGATCCAGTCTGCCGCGTCTGCTTTGTCGAGCGTCGCGGGGTGGGTGCGGGCGACTTTTAGCGCCGCTTCGAGCTGAGCGATCCGATCCGCCTGATCGGCCCAGACGAAGGCCATCAACCGTTCGCCGTCGGTGAGCGGATCGAGCGGGTTGAGGTCGACGCCACGACGCCCGATCACCTCGACCCGCGAATTGGGCGGCGGCGGCCCGCGCCACGCGGGCTTGAGCTGAAGTGGCGAGGCGGGATCGCCGGTGCGCAGACCGCCTAGGTCATAGCCAAAGCGGTCCATTCGGAGGTTGAGCCCCGCACTCGCGCCGAGTTCAAAGAGGGACACCGCGAGCGGGAAGCGATCGGCGAAGGCGAGGAGGCCCGCAAACAGCGCGTTGGCGCGCCCGACTTCGTTGGTCTGTGGCGGCCGATCAAGCCACGCAGTGAGCGCGGGTGAGGTCATCGCCTCGGCGATTGCGGCAGCGAGCCGAGCGGCATCAGGCAGGTGATTTGGCGGGTAGCAAGCGGCCAGTGCGGGCAGCGTCCCCGAGCGGACTCCGGCATGGAGCCCGCCGCACAGCCGCAGGGGGGCCGCATCACCCGACGGGCGCGGATCCCCTGGCCACTCGTGCAGCCGGCGCGCGACGTCACCATCGGGCCACGGCCGCTCGGCGAGGAGATCGCACACCAGCGCGGTTAGCGGCGAGCCAAGCGAGCGGCACCAGCCCGCCTGCTCGGCGAAGGCGGCGCGAACCGCTCGCTCAGCCGCGGAGGCGGGCACCGAGCTTGTCGGCGGTGGCGACGATCTTGGCCGAGATCGCGGCGATTTCGGCGTCGGTGAAGCTCTTCTCGCCCGGCTGAAGCGTCACCTCGATGGCGAGGCTGAGGCCGGCGTCGCTTTCGAACCGGTCGAACAGCCTTGCACCGGTGATCAGCGCCTTGTCGGCCCCGCGCACCGCCCGCAGCAACGCGTCGGCGCTGACGCCCGCGGGAATGAAGAAGGCAAAGTCGCGCTTGATCGCCTGGAGCGCGGGGGGTGAGAAGGCCCTGCGCGCCCGGCTGATCGCGCGTGGCGCGGGGATGGCGTCGAGGTAGATTTCGGCGGCAACCGTCCCGGCGGGGGCGTCGAGGTCCTTGGCCAGCCTGGGATGCAGCTCGCCGAACGCCGCGAGGATCGTTTTGGGGCCAAGGCCGAGCGTCGCCGAGCGGCCCGGGTGCCAGGTGGGACCGGCATCCGGAGACAGCGTCAGGTTCGCCACCGGCGCGCCCGCCGCTTCGAGCAGCGCCAATGCTTCGGCCTTGGCGTCAAACGCGTCGAAGCCCTGAGCCTTGCCGGACCGCCAGTCGCGGGGGGTTCGCTCGCCGGCCAACAGGATCGCGGCGGTCGCCCGCTCGCCTTCCGCCAGGTAACGGCGGCCGACCTCGAACAGTCGCACCGACGTGGCGCCGCGGGCGACGTTGCGGCGGGCGGCGGCGAGGAGCCCGGGAAGAAGCGACGGACGCATCGCTTTCATCTCCTCGCTGATCGGATTGGCGAGGGTCCAAGCCGCGCCGCCGAACCGGTCGGCGTCAGCGGTCGGAATGAAGCTCCAGTTGATCGCCTCGTCTAGACCGCGGCCCGCAGCGGCGCGGCGCACGCGGCGCTCGATCGTCTGAGCGCGCGTCGCGGTCGGCCTCGCGACCCCTTCGGCGCGAGGCAGCGCGGTCGACGGGATCTTGTCGTATCCGTGGAGTCGGACGACTTCCTCGACCAGGTCGGCGGGCCCGTCGATATCGCGGCGCCAGCTCGGGACGATCGCGTCGCTCCCATCGAAGCTGAAACCGAGCCGATCGAGGATCGCGCG
>JBKJMA010000177.1:0-4824 GCA_046596505.1 Sphingomicrobium sp. | reverse complement strand
CGGTCGCAGATTGCCCACAGCGTGTCGAGGTCGTGGGTGATCAGGAACACGGTCAGCTCAAGCTTCTCCTTCAATCCCTCGATCAGCTCGTCGAACGCCGCCGCGCCGATCGGGTCGAGCCCCGCGGTCGGTTCGTCGAGGAACAATAATTCCGGATCGAGCGCCAGCGCCCGCGCCAGCCCCGCGCGCTTGCGCATCCCGCCCGACAGCTCGGACGGATATTTGGGCCCGGCATCTGCGGGAAGCCCCGACATCGCGATCTTGTAGCCGGCGATCTCGTCGAGCAGCGGCGGCTTGATGAACGGGAAATATTCGCGGATCGGCACTTCGACATTCTCGGCGACGGTGAGGGTCGAGAACAGCGCGCCGTTCTGGAACAATATGCCCCAGCGGCGGCGGATATTCTTGGCCTCGTCCTCGCTTCGCCCGATCATGTTCTCGCCGAGCACCTCGATCTCGCCGGCGGTCGGGGTCTGCAGCCCGATGATCGAGCGCATCAGCACCGACTTGCCGGTGCCCGACCCGCCGACCACGCCGATGATCTCGCCGCGATGCACGTCGAGGTCGATGCCGTCATGAATGACCTGCTCGCCAAAGCTGTTCTTCAGCCCGCGCACCGAGATGACGGTTTCGGGATCGCTCACAGCCAGCCGATCTTCGAAAAGAACACCGCGAATACCGCGTCGAGCACGATCACCATGAAGATCGACTGGACCACCGCATTCGTCGTGCGGCGACCGACCTCTTCGGAATTGCCCGACACGAGCATGCCCTGGAAACATCCGCCCAATGCGATGATGAAGCCGAACACCGGCGCCTTGATGAGTCCGACATAAAGGTCGTGCAACGGGACGACCTCGGAAATGCGCATCGCGAAGGTGGCGGGGGGTATCTTGAGAATGAGCCAGCAGAAAACGCCGCCGCCGATGATGCCGAGCAGCATCGAGAAGAAGGCGAGCAGCGGCATCATCAGCACCGCCGCGAGGACGCGCGGAACGACGAGGGCCTCGATCGGGGAAACGCCGATCGTTCGCATCGCGTCGATCTCCTCGGTGATCTTCATCGTCCCGATCTGCGCGGCGAAGGCCGACCCCGAGCGGCCCGCAACCATGATCGCGGTCATCAACGGGCCAAGTTCGCGCACGGTCAGGCGACCGATCAGGTTGATCGTGTAAATCTCGGCACCGAACTGGGCGAGTTGGACCGCACCCTGCTGACCGATGACGACGCCGATGAGGAAGCTCATCAGCCCGATGATGCCGAGCGCGCGCACCCCGACGCTGTCAAACGCCTGCACCACCGCGTTGACGCGAAATCGCCGGGGTCGACGAATGACATTGCCGAAGCCGATCAGCGTCGCGCCGAAGAAACCGAGCAGGCCGAGCAGGGTGCGGCCGGTTTCGAAGGTCCAGGTGCCGATGTCTTCGAGCGTGCGGGTCAGCGGCGGACGAATGTCGGGGCGAACCCTAACCGGGCGGTCGGCGGCGGCAACCTGCTCGAGCAACGCTTCGATCTCGGGCGTGGCACCGACGAGCTTCGCGCCGCGGTCGCGCTGGGTGCGATGGATCAGCCATGCGCCGACCGTGTCCATCCGCTCGATGTCGCTCAAGTCGATCGTCATGCCCTCGGGCATCGCGTCAAGTTCGCGCGCGGTCGAGCCGGCGCGACCGATCGTCAGCGCGCCGCTGCAGCGGAACGTCTCGGCGGCTGGAACAGCGGAGGATCGGTCGGGGGCGGCCATTAAGTTCAAGAGTGCGCGAAATCGGCCAAGGCGGCAAGTGCGCGGGTCCGCGAGATGATTTTGCGCAAAGTTAAACGATCCTTCCCCTCGCCCCGACCGAGGTTATAGCGCTTCGTCATGGAAGTCGTTCCGCCAAGCCAGCCGCCACGCTGGACCGCGCTGCTGTTGGCCGGATCGCGTCCCGGCAGCGATCCGTTCGCGATCGCCAATGGGGTGGCGTTGAAGCCGCTGATCCGGGTCGCGGGCGAAGCGATGGTCCGCCGCCCGCTGCGCGCGCTGCTCGGGGTGCCGGGGATCGAGCGGGTACGGGTGCTGGCGCAGGAAGCCGAGGCGATCGCGGCGGCGATCGAGCGGGACGCGCGGGTGAGCATCGAACCCTCGGGGGCGACCATCGCGGCGACGATCGAGGCGATCCTTCGCGATCCCGCGACCCGCTTCCCGTTGCTTGTGACGACCGCCGACCATGCGCTGCTGACCCCCGCGATGATCGCGCAGTTCATGGCCGGTGTGGCCGGCGCCGACCTCGCCATCGGGCTGGTCGAGCGGCGCAAGCTGGCGGCGCGCCTGCCGCAGTCGCAGCGGACGTGGATCGGCTTCAAGCGGGGCAGCTATTCGGGCGCGAACCTGTTCGCTTTCGGCTCGGCCGAAGCGGTTCGCGCGGTCGCGCTGTGGCGCGGGGTCGAGCAGGACCGCAAAAAGGGCTGGCGGCTGCTGGTCGCGTTCGGGCCGGCGCTGCTGCTCGGCGCGGGGCTGCGGCTGCGGACGCTGGATCAGTCGGTCGCCGCGATCGGTCGCAAGCTTGACCTGACGATCCGCGCGGTCGAGATGGCCGACCCGCTTGCCGCGGTCGACGTCGACAAGCCATCCGACCTTGCACTCGTCGAGGCGATTATCGCAGGAGCCGCATGACCGACCTCGCCATCTACGACATGGACCGGACGATCACGCGCCGCGCCACCTACACCCCGTTCCTGCTCCATTGCGCCAAGGCCCGCGCCCCGTGGCGGCTCGCCTTCGCGCCCGCGGTGATCGGGTCAATGGCGGCATTTGGGCTGAAGGCGATCGACCGCGCGCGGCTGAAGGAGGTCAACCATCGCCTGCTGCTCGGTTATGCGCGCAGTGACGAGGAGATGAAGCCGCTGGTCGAGCAATTCGCCGAGGCGACAATCCGCGACAATATCCGGCCGGGTGCGATCCGCGCTATCGCCCGCGACCGTGCCGAGGGCCGGCGGTTGGTGATGGCGACGGCGAGTTACGCGCTTTATGTCGATGCGATCGCCGAGCGGCTCGGGTTCGACGATGTCATCGCGACGCGATCGGTGCGCGGGTCCGACGGGCGGCTGCTGGCGCGGATCCTCGGCGATAATTGCTATGGCCCGGCCAAGCTGCGGATGATCGAGCAGTGGATGGCCGAGCAGCAGATCGAGCGGTCGACCGTCCACGCCCGCTTTTATTCGGACCACCACACCGATGTGCCGGCGTTCGAGTGGGCCGACGAAGCGGTTGCGGTGAACCCGAGCCACGGGCTTGGGAAGATTGCGCAACAGCGCGGTTGGAAGGTCGAGGACTGGTCGAGCTAGACCGCGTTCAGCGCGTTGGTGAAGTCGGCGATCAGGTCGTCGGCATTCTCGACCCCGATCGAGATGCGAACGAGGTTGTCGGTGATCCCCATCTCGAGCTTGCGCTCGTCGGGGACCGACAGGTGGGTCATCGCGGCGGGTGCGCTGGCGAGCGTTTCGGTGCCGCCGAGGCTGACCGCGAGGTGGGCGATCTGGAGCGCGTCGAGGAACGCGAACGCCTCTTTCTCGCCGCCCTTGAGGTAAAGCGAGAAGGTCGACCCCGCGCCGGTGCAGTGGCGGTTGAAGATGTCGGCCTGGCGCGACCCGGGCTCGAGGAAGCCCAAGTAGCCGACACTTTCGACTTTGGGATGGGTGCGGAAATATTCGCACACCTTGAGCGCGTTCTCGCCCGCGCGAGTCATCCGCAATTCGAGCGTCTCGAGGCTGCGCAGGAGCATCCACGCGGTGTTGGGATCGCAGATCGTGCCGATCGTGTTGCGCATCATCCGGACCTTGTCGAGCAGCGCCTTCGATCCGGTCAGCCCGCCGGCAACGAGGTCGCTGTGGCCGCCGGCATATTTAGTGAGCGAGTAGACCGAAATGTCGGCGCCCTGGGCGAGCGGCTTGGCCCACAGCGGCCCCAGGAACGTGTTGTCGATCGCGATCGGGGGCAATTCGTCAGCACCGAACGCGGCGGCGCGGGCGGCGGCGACCGCCTCGACATCGACCAGCGCGTTGGTCGGGTTGGCCGGGCTTTCGAGATAGATCAGCGAGACCCGGCCGATCGCCTTGGCTTTGGCGATCGCGGCGTCGATTTCCGGGCGCGTCGCGCCGGCCGGGAAGTCGACATATTTGATCCCGAACTGGCTCATGATCTTGGCGATCAGGCCTTCGGTCGCGGCGTAGAGCGGACCCGAATGGACGATCACGTCGCCGGGGCGAACGAAGGTCATGAACAGCGTGTGGATCGCCGACATGCCGCTGGAGAAGGTCAGCGCCTCCTCGGCTTCCTCCCACAGCCGCAGCCGGTCTTCGAGGATTTCCTGGTTGGGGCCGTTGAAGCGCGAATAGACGAGGCCCTCGGCGCCGCCCGGGCGCTTGCCGGTGATGCCTTCAAAGAAGCGTTTGCCGTCGGCGGCACTTTCAAACACGAAGGTCGAGGTGAGGAAGATCGGCGGCTTGAGCGAGCCCTCCGACAGCACCGGGTCGAAGCCGTGACCCATCATCAACGTCGCCGGGCTGAGCTTGTGGTTACCGATGCTCGTGCGCGCAGGCTTGGGGCGGCGGCTGGTCGGGTTCTTGCTGTCGGTCATCTGGTTGCTCCTGTTACGAGCCGCTTACCGCCGGGGCCGGTCCGGCGCTAGGGCGCGAGGCCGATCAGCGCGAATTGGCGGCCGTAGTCGTCCTCGCCGCGGTGGGTTGCGCGGCGGTAGCTGTAGAAGCGGTCGGGGTCGGGGTAGGTGTCGAGGGCGAGTGCGTCGATGTCGGTCAGGCCGGCGGCGCGGAGGCGGACGACGACATAGG
>JBKJMA010000021.1:0-16392 GCA_046596505.1 Sphingomicrobium sp. | reverse complement strand
GTTGAGCAAGGTCGGCTCAGGCGCGGCCGCGCGCTTCGTCCGCAGCGCGACGTCGGGACAGCGCGTAGATCGCCCAGCCGATACCGAGCAGAAGGCCGGTAAGGCCGATGATCTTTGATCACGGCGAGCGGCTTGTTGGGCTCGTCTGCAGTCGGCAGCATCTTGTCGATGCCGACCGCAAACGGGCTGTGGGCCGTTGCCGCAAGGAAACCACCGGCGGCGCCCAGATTGCCGATCGTGATAAGCAGCGCGACCGCCGGCACGATCCACAGCCAGCCCAACTTGCCGGCGGTGGCAAGCCGCAATTGTCCGAGATAAAATTCGGCCAGCGTTTTTAGCCACGGGCTCTAGCGCCCGCGCACTAGCCGCCCGAAAAAGGTCCGGTCGGCGAGGATCTCGCGCGCTGCATTATGTCCCGGCGCGCCGGTCACCCCGCCGCCGGGATGCGTACCCGCGCCGCACATGTAGAGGCCCTTAAGCGGTCCGCGATAGGCGCCGTTGCCGAGTACCGGACGCGCCGCCCACAGCTGGTCAAGCGACATATGGCCATGCATGATGTCGCCGCCGACCAGCCCGAACTTGCGCTCGAGGCCCTTGGGGCTGAGGATCATCGTGCCGAGGATCGACTGGCGGAACCCCGGTGCCTGTGCCTCGACGGTATCGATGATGACGTCCGCCGCCTTCCCCTCCTCGGCATCCCAGTCGCGCCCGTCGGGCAGCACCGGTGCAAATTGCTGGCAGAACAGGCTGGCGACATGCTGTCCCGGTGGGGCTAGGCTGTCGTCGATGATCGACGGGATCAACATCTCGACGATCGGCTTTTTGGACCATCCATGCGCCTTCGCATCGACGAACGCCTGGTCCATATAATCGAGCGTCGGCGCCAATATGATGCCGCTTTGCAGATGCTCGCCCGGCTCGGGCAGACAGGTGAAGCGAGGCAGTTCGGACAGCGCGACATTCATCCGGAACGTGCCCGATCCCGCTTTGAAGCCCTTGGACCGTTTGAGGAAGGTCGGACCAAGATCGACCGGGTCGATCAGCTTCTCGTAAAGTAGTTTCGGCCCGACATTGGCAATGACGGCGTCCGCCATCACCTCCTCGCCGCCGGTCAGCCTGACCCCGACCGCCTTGCCGCCATCGACGATTACCCGCGCGACCGGTGCCTCCAGCGTGATCTCGACGCCGGCGTCTCGGCAGACGGTCGCCATCGCCTGCGTGATTGCCCCCATTCCGCCGATCGCATGGCCCCAGGCACCCTTCTTGCCGTTGACCTCGCCAAAGACGTGATGGAGCAGCACATAGGCGCTGCCCGGCGTATCGGGGCTGGCATAATTGCCGACGATGGCATCAAACCCGAACGCGGCCTTGACCGCTGCGCTCTCGAACCAATTGTCGAGAAAGTTGCGCGCCGACTTGATGAAGATGTCGAGCACGTCGCGTTGCTGTTCGAGCGAGAGTTTGCCGAGCTTGCGCCCCTGCCGCGCGCCGTCGATCAGGGTTTTCAGCCCGTCGCCAATATTGGGCGGGCTTCTCAGTGCCAGATCGCGCAGCACCTCGGCGACGGACTCCAGCGCGGCATAATAAGCGGGCAGCACGTTCGCATCATGGTTCGAGAATTTCCGGAATTCGGCCTGGGTCTTCTCCAGCCCGCCACCGAGTTTGAGATAACCTCCATCCTCCTGTGGCAGGAAATTGGAGATGGGACGCTCGATCACGCGATAGCCGTGATCGACCAGCTTCATGTCGCGGATCACCTTGGGCTGCAGCAGGCTGACCGTATAGCTCGCCACCGAATTTCGGAAACCTGGATGGAACTCCTCGGTCACGGCCGCGCCGCCGACGGTGTCGCGTGCTTCGACGATGCGGACCTTGAGACCGGCTCGGGCCAGATAGAAAGCGCAGACCAGGCCGTTATGCCCGGCTCCGATGATGACGGCGTCGTATTTGCGGGTCATTTCACGTCGCTCACCGAGCAACGATGGCTCCAGCCTGCTGCAGGCTGGCGCTCCATTCGGGATTCAGGGATTAATTGGCGCATCTTGCGGCAAAAGGCGCGCAGGCAGACTTCACTCTCGCCCAGCGGCCCGACGGTGAAGCTCGGCGAAGCCATGCCGTCCTGAACGCGCTGGATCAGGGCGGTGTCCTCCAGATTGACCTGACGGTTGATCCGCCAGTTGAGGTAGCGCGCCGCCTTCATTTCCCGGCGAGCGTCGGGCAGCGCATAGCTGATCTCGCGGATTAGCGTCTTTGTCGGTGAGACTGGGATGAACTGCATGAAGTCGATCTGGTCGGGATAGATGTCAAACGCGACGTTGGGCCACAGCTTGAAGTAGAGCCACAGCCGCTGCGAAGCTTCGGGCAGGTGATCCACCCGCGGCAGGATCGCCTGGTACATCCGCTCGGAGCGGCTGGCAGAAGGTTCGTCGATCAGCGCCCCCCACATTCGGTCGACATGGGCCTCGGCTTCGATGCCATAGCCCTTGCCGAACAGGCGGGTCAGCCCGGGATGCGCGACCGGGATGTGCAGCCCGTCAGAATAATTGTCCGCGACATTCTTCCAGTTCACCGCTCGGGGCCGCTGCGTAACCCGCCCGATCGCGCGCATATCCTCGAACCGATAGGGTACGACGAGCGTTTCATAGGGGGCCATCATCGATGCGACCGAGGGGCCACCACGTTCGAGCCGGACGAATACAAAACCGTGCCAGATTTCAAGATCGACCGGGGTCAGGCCACTGGCCGCCATGTCGAGCATCGGATAGTCGCGCTTGGCCGGCACACCGGTCAGCCGGCCGTCGAGGTCGTAGGTCCACGCATGATAGGGGCAGACGAGCTTCTTCGCGCAGCCCGATGCCCCGTCCACCAGCCGTGATCCGCGATGACGGCAGACATTGGTGAAAGCGCGCACCGCCATGTCATTGCCGCGAACGACCAGGATACTCTCGTCGGCATAGGCGAGCGTGTGCCAGTCGCCCGCCACCGGAACGTCGCTGACATGACAGACCACCTGCCAGCTCGGGCGGATCACCCGCGCCATTTCCGCCGCGAAATAGTCAGGGTCCGAATAAACCCAGGCGGGCAGGCTCCAGCCGTCCTGCGGATCCTTTTCTATCGTCCGCGCCACCGCAGCCACCACGCCATCGTCCCCTTTGTTAGACATTTGTATAACAAGCTCATCGGGGCAATCAACCCCGCGTCCGGCCTGCTTGTTTGATGAGTGTATAATAGTCGATCACTTCGTCGCGAAGATGTTCGGTGTTGGCGATGCGGCCGAATGGATCACGATCACGTCAGGCTAATTTTCGGTTGGTTCAGGCCGCCAGCTTTAGGGTTGCCCGGTAGAGGGGATAGCCCCGTCCCCGATATCATTGCTGGCGAGATAAGCTTCGACGCGCGCGGTGAGCGCCAGGCCGCCATGGAGCCCCAGCTTGGTCCGGCGGCGCAGGATGTCGTCACTGGTCCGCGCCCATTCCTCGCGGACGAGATAGTCGACTTCGGCGGTGAGCAGGCCCTCTCCCAGCTCGTCACCAACATTCACACCATCTTGGAATAGCCGCTCGATCCGAGTGCCATAAGCGCGCGCCAGCCGGTCGGCGTTGTGTTCACCGAGCGACGGCCAGCCACGGCTGACCTGCACCACGAACTCCTCGATCGTGCCCGGCAGGTCGCCGCCGGGGAGCGGCCGGTGCGCGGTCCACTGCCTGCCCATGGGCGGAAGATACGGCGCGAGGTCTTCGAGCGCCTGCTCGGCGAGGCGGCGATAGGTGGTGATCTTGCCGCCGAACACCGACAGCAGTTGTGGCGCCTGCGCCATGCCGAGCCGAAGGACATAGTCGCGGGTCACTTCGGACGCGTTCTCGTTGCCGTCGTCGTACAACGGGCGAACCCCGGAATAGCTCGAGACAACGTCGGTCGGCGCTGTCTGCCGTTCGAAGTAGCGGTTGATGCAGGCGCACAGATAGTCGACCTCGTCGGGGTCGATCGACGCGGTGGCGGGGTCACCCGCGAACGGCTTGTCGGTCGTCCCGACCAGCGTGAATTCCTCCTCGTAGGGAATCGCGAAGATGATCCGCCGATCGTCGTTCTGGAGGATGTAGGCGTGCTCGCCGTCGAACAGGCGGGGGACGATGATGTGGCTCCCCTTGACGAGGCGCGGCGGGCGTTCGCGGGCCGCGTCGGGCAATCCTTCGAGCAATTGCCCGACCCAGGGGCCCGCCGCGTTGACGATGGCGAGAGCAGTCACTTCGCTGCCGTCGCCGAGCCGTGCCCGCCAGCAATCGGCCCCTCGGGTCGCTCCGAGGAAAGCCGTTCGCGTCCGGATCTCGGCGCCCATCTCCGCCGCCCCGATCGCGTTGAGCACGACCAACCGGGCATCGTCGACCCATCCGTCCGAATAGACGAAGCCGCGTTCGATCGGCTTGAGTCCGGCGCCCCACGGCGTTCCCCTCAGCCGCACCGCCTTCGATCCGGGCAGACGCGACGTGCCGCCGAGGCGGTCGTAAAGGAACAGCCCGGCGCGGATCAGCCAGGCGGGGCGCATACCTTTTGCCAATGGCATGACAAAGCGCATCGGGCGGATGAGATGGGGTGCGAGGGTCAGCAGCCGCTCGCGCTCGGCAAGCGATTCGCGCACCAGTCGAAACTCATATTGCTCGAGGTAGCGCAGCCCGCCGTGGATCAGCTTGGTGCTTGCCGACGAGGTGTGCGCCGCCAGGTCGTCGCGCTCGACCAGTAGCACGCGCAGGCCACGACCGGCGGCATCGCGCGCGATCCCGGTACCGTTGATCCCGCCGCCGATGACGAGCAGGTCGTAGTCGCTGGTCATTTCGACAGGGTCCGGGTGAGCGCGTCGCGCCAGCCTGCGGCGAGGGTCGCGCGCTCGCTCGCGGCCATTCGCGGGGTGAACAGTCGATCCTCGCGCCAGCTTGCCGCGACCGCGTCGGTCCCGCTCCACACCCCGACCGCCATCCCGGCGAGGAACGCCGCGCCCGCTGCGGTGGTCTCTACATTGGCGGGGCGCTCGACGGAGATGTCGAGCATGTCGGCGAGGAACTGGCAGAACCAGTCGTTGGCCGCCATCCCGCCATCGACTCGCACCCTCCCCGGCTTGCTCGACCCGTCGGCGGCCATCGCAGCGAACAGGTCAGCAGTCTGGTAGGCGACGGCTTCGAGTGCCGCGCGGGCGATGTGCGCGGCGGACGCGTCGAACGTCAGCCCGGTGATCGATGCGCGTGCGTGGGGGTCCCAGTGGGGCGCGCCGAGCCCGACGAAGGCGGGGACCATGTAAACGCCATGATTGCCATCGAGCCGGGTGGCGAGGTCGTGAGTATCGGCGGCATGCGTGATGAGGCCGAGCCCGTCGCGGAGCCACTTGATCGCGGCGCCGGCAACGAAGATCGACCCTTCGAGCGCGTAGCTCGTCACCCCGCCGAGGCGGTAGGCGATCGTCGTCAGCAGTCCATGCTCGCTGGCGACCGCTTTCTCGCCGGTGTTGATCAGCGCGAAGCAGCCGGTGCCATAGGTCGACTTGACGTCACCCGGCGCGAAACAGGCCTGCCCGACCAATGCCGCCTGCTGGTCGCCCGCAATCCCGCCGATCGGGATCGCGCGACCGAGGATGTCGCGGTCGGTCTCACCGAAGATAGTGCTGCTGTCTCGCACCTCGGGGAGCAGCGCGGCGGGAATATCGAGCAGGCGCAGCAGGTCGTCGTCCCATGCCCCGCGATGAATGTCGTAGAGCAAGGTGCGCGAGGCGTTGGTGGCGTCGGTGGCGTGGACCCGCCCGCCGGTCAGCCGCCACAGGAGGAAACTGTCGATCGTCCCAAAGGCGAGTTCACCACGTTCAGCGCGGGCGCGAACCCCCGGCACTTCATCGAGCAGCCAGGCAAGCTTGGTGCCCGAGAAATAGGGATCGAGCAGCAGACCGGTCCGCTCGCGGACGAGGGGTTCGCAGCCGTCCGCCTTCAACCGCGCGCAGGTTTCGGTGGTGCGGCGATCCTGCCATACGATCGCGTTGTGAACCGGCTCCCCCGTCGCACGGTCCCACAACACGACGGTCTCGCGCTGGTTGGTGATCCCGATCGCCTCGACCGTCTCGCCCTCCCCGACCTCCCGCAGCGTCGCGAGCGCATCGCGCCAGATGTCTTCCGGATCATGCTCGACCCAGCCAGCTTGCGGATAGTGCTGCGCGAATTCGCGGCGCGAGGACCTACGCGGCTGGCCGTCACGGCCAAAGCTCATCGTCCGCGTCGAGGTGGTGCCCTGGTCGAGCACGAGGATCAGCGGTTCGCTCATCTGCGGCAGTTCAGGCCAGCCGCCGCGTATCGATCAGCAGCTGCGCCACCGCGTCGATGATTGCCCGGCTGTCGAGCCGGTAGAAGTCGAACAGGTCGGGCAAGTCGCCGGTCTGGCCGAAGCGATCGGTGCCGAGCGGACTGACCCGCATCCCGCGCACCCCGCCGAGCCACGACAGCGTCGACGGGGCGCCGTCGATGATGGTGACCAACCCGGCGTGCGGAGCGAGCTGCGACAGCAGCGCCTCGGCATGGCACGGAGCGCCAGGCGATCCGGTCCAGCGCGCCGCCTGATGCGCCGACCAGTCGCGGTGCAGCAGGTCGGGCGAGGTCACCATCAGCAGCCCGAGCCCGGGGACGTCCTCGACGAGTTCGTCGGCGGCGGCAAGCACTTCGGGGGTCACCGCGCCGGTGAAGGCAATGGCAAGATCGGCCGCACCGCTCGGATGCCGCAACCAGTAGCCGCCCTTAAGCGCCGGCTCGCGCCAGCTGTCGTCGGCCCGCTCGACCTGCTCGATCGCGCGGGTCGTCAGGCGCAGATAGACCGAACCCCCATCGGCCGTCTGCATGTGCTCGAACGACCAGCGCATGATCAGCGCCAGCTCATCGACGAACGCCGGCTCGAAATAGGTCAGCCCGGGCTGGCCGATGCCAATCAGCGGCGAGTTGATCGACTGATGCGCGCCCCCCTCCGGCCCGAGTGTCAGCCCCGACGGCGTCGCCACCAGCAGGAACCGCGCGTCTTGGTAACAGGCATAGTTCAACGCATCGAGACCGCGCGCGATGAACGGGTCATAGACCGTCCCGATCGGGATCAACCGGGTCCCGAACAGCGGCGCCGAAAGACCAAGCGCGGCGAGCATCAGGAACAGATTATTCTCGGCGATGCCAAGTTCGATATGCTGGCCCGCATCGTGCCCCGCCCATTTCTGTGCAGTCGGGATCTTTGCCGCCGCGAACACATCACGAAGCTCCTGGCGCCGGAACAGCCCGCGCTGATTGACGAAGGCGCCAAGGTTGGTCGACACGGTGACGTCGGGCGACGTGGTGACGATACGGTCGGCGAGCGGTGCGCCCGATTTCGCGAGATCGAGCAGGATGCGCCCGAAAGCGGCCTGCGTCGCTTGCTCGGTACCATCGGGGGTCGGGATGTCGGGAACCGGAACAGGCGGCGCGACTGGCTCACCCTTCGCCCTGGCAAGTGCGCTGCCTTCAACGACGGCACGCGCCGCGGCGGCGGCATTGTCGCCGAGCCCGCCATAAGGCGCCCACTCGTCGCCCGGCGCGATCCCCATCGCCGCGCGCAGGCCCTCGATCTGGGTCGGGTTCATCAGCCCCGAATGATTGTCCTTGTGCCCCGCGAACGGCAGTCCGTAACCCTTGATCGTATAGGCGATGAACAGGGTCGGCCGCTCGTCGTCACACCGCGCGAACGACTCGAGCAGGGTCTCGATGCAGTGCCCGCCAAGGTTGGTCATCAGCGTCGCCAGGGCGGCGTCGTCATGTTCGGCGATCAGCTTCAATGACTTCGGCGACCCGGCGAGGTCACGGGTCAACCGCTCGCGCCACGCCACACCGCCCTGATAGGTCAGCGCCGCAAACTCCGCGTTGGGGCAATTGTCGATCCAATCGGAGATCGCGGTGCCGCCCGGCCTGGCGAAGGTCGCGCGCTGGATCTTGCCCTGCTTGAGCGTCTCGACCCGCCACCCGCACGTCTCGAAGATATCGTCGAACCGGCGGAACATGCGGTCGGCGGTCGTGCTGTCGAGCGACTGACGGTTATAGTCGACGATCCACCAGCAGTTGCGGATGTCGTGCTTAAAGCATTCGATCAGGCACTCGTAGATATTGCCCTCGTCGAGTTCGGCGTCGCCCATCAGCGCGATCATCCGCCCGGCGTCAGCCTCGGCCATGTCGCCATGCGCGATGAGGTAATCCTGGACCAAGCTAGCGAAGGCGGTAACCGCGACGCCGAGCCCGACCGAGCCGGTCGAGAAATCTACCGGGATCGTGTCCTTGGTCCGGCTCGGATAGCTTTGCGCCCCGCCCAGCCCGCGATAGCGCTGCAGCGCACCGAGGCTCTGCTGGCCGAGCATATAATGGATCGCATGGAGCACCGGCCCGGCGTGCGGCTTGACCGCCACCTTGTCCTGCGGGCGGAGCGCGCCGAAGTAGAGCGCGGTCATGATCGCGGTGATCGAGGCACAACTCGCCTGGTGCCCGCCAACCTTCAGACCATCGCGGGAATCTCGCAGGTGATTGGCATTATGGATCGTCCACGACGACAGCCAGCGCAGCCGCGCCTCGATCGTCTCGAGAACCGCGATTGTCTCGGGCGCGGGCTTCAGCGCGGGCGGTCGGGTGTCGGTGATCATGTCCACGGCAATGACATAACCATCCCGAATCATCCCAGCAAAAACTATTACGGCATAAGCGATCCGCATTCAGGTCATGGCCCGGTCGCAACACGTGCGACCTTTTTACATGCCGCCATGCGGAAATGCGATTTTCACTCGACCCGTCCGGCATGCGATCTACAACAATTGAAAGGAGAGGCGTTTGTTGGACCTAGGGCAGATCTCGGCGCAGTTGCGCGCCCGGCCTGCTGGCCACTCGCTACCGCAACCCTTTTACACCGACGCCGATTTTTTCGACTTCGATCTCGCCGCGATTTTTGGCCGCAGCTGGCTGTTCGTCGGGTTCGAGGCCGAACTCCGCGAGCCCGGTGATTATCTTTCGCTGACCATCGGCCACTGGCCGATCCTGGTCATGCGTGGCCGCGACGGCGTGCTGCGCGGGTTCCATAACAGCTGCCGCCATCGCGGGTCCTTACTGTGCGAGCCCGGCGCCGGCCACGCCGCGCGGATCGTCTGTCCCTATCACCGCTGGACCTACGGGCTTGACGGCAAGCTGCTCGCCGCCGGGCGCATGCCGGATGACTTCGACAAGGGCGATCATGGCCTGAACCCGGTCAACCTCGAGATCGTTGCCGGAGCGATCCTCGTCTGCCTCGCCGATACGCCGCCACCGCTAGACACGATACGCCGCGACCTGACCCCCCTCCTCGCTCCGCAAAACTTCGCCCATGCCAAGCTCGCGCACCAGTCGGTCCTGGTCGAACAGGCTAACTGGAAGCTGGTCATGGAGAACGCCCGCGAATGCTATCATTGTGCGACCGGCCACCCCGAGCTGTCGCGGACCTTCCCGGTCAACGCCTCGGCCTATTTCGACCTCGACGGCGACGCCGCGCGGGCGTTTGAGGAGCGCATCTCCGCACTCGGCCTGCCGATGGGCCCGGCGGGTGAAGACTGGTGGCAGGCGGTCCGCTTTCCCTTGAACGAGGGCACGGTGGCAATGACCATGGACGGCCAGTTCAACGTCGCGAAACTGATGTGCGACGCGGGCGGCGGCGACACCGGATCGATGCGCTGGGCGATCGAGCCCAATGTCTTCTGCCATTCGACCAGCGAATATACCTTCGCCTTCACCGCCATGCCGATCTCGCCGACCGAAACCCATGTCGTGTCGAAATGGCTCGTCCACGAGGACGCGGTCGAAGGGGTCGACTACACTATCGAGACGCTTACCGACCTGTGGACCCGCACCAACCTGCAGGACAAGGAGCTGGCCGAGAATAACCAGCGCGGAATCTTCTCTCCGGGTTACACCCCCGGACCGTACAGCCCCGACGCGGAATCGCTGACGATGCGCCTCGTCGACTGGTATTGCGCCACCGCGCGCCGTTATCTGGATGAGGCCGGGGCATGACCACGCACGACGATCCGACCTGGCACCCCGAAACGCTGGCAGTTCGCGCCGGCTATGATCCGGCGAGCGCGGGCAACTCCGCCAAGCCGCCGATCACCATGACCTCGACTTTCGCTTATGCATCCGCGCGGCAGGCGAAGGATATTCACGAGGCCTATTTCCACGGCACCGGCCCCGAAGTCGGCAAAGCGCTTCATATCTACGCGCGGCTCGGCCACCCCAACCTGGACATGGTCGAGGCAAGGCTCGCCGCACTGGACGGAGCCGAGGCGGCGGCCGTGTTCAACAGCGGCATGGCGACCCACAGCGCGATCGTTCTCGCCCACCTCCGCCCGGGGGACAGCGTCGTCTTCAGCCGGCCGATCTATGGCGGGACCAACTTCCTCCTGACCAATTTCATGCCCGGGTTCGGCGTCCACCACTCGGCGTTTGCCAATGGCTGCGACCGCACCTGCATCGAAACCGCGGTCGAACAGGCGCTGGCGCAAGGTCCGCTCAAGCTGATCGTGATCGAGACCCCGGCCAACCCGACCGGGGCAATGGTCGATATCGCGCTGGTCGTCGCCATCGCCGATGAGATCGGGACGCGCACCGGAACGCGGCCGCTGGTCGTGGTCGACAACACCTTGCTCGGCCCGCTGATGCAGCGCCCGATCGCGCTGGGCGCCGACCTGTGCATGACCTCGCTCACCAAATATTGCGGAGGGCACAGCGACTTGCTCGCCGGCGGGGTGAGCGGGCGGGGCGACCTCATCCATGCGCTGCGCCTGCTGCGGACCACGCTTGGCAGCCACCTCGACCCCTACACCAGTTGGCTGCTGCTGCGGTCGATGGAGACCGTCCACCTGCGCATGGAGCGCGCTTCCGACAATGCCCGCCGCGTCGCCGAAACGCTGCGCGACCACCCCAAGGTGGCCGGGATCACCTACCTCGGCTTCCTAGAAGAAGGATCGCCCGAGCGCGCCGTCTACGACCGCCAGTGCAGCAGCGCCGGGTCGACCTTCTCGTTCGCGCTCCACGGCGGCGAAGCCGAGGCGTTTCGCTTTCTCGACGCGCTCCGCCTGCTGAGCTTTGCGGTCAGCTTGGGCGGGTCGGAAACGCTGATCACCCATCCTGCCACCACCACCCACTATTCACTGTCGCCCGAGGAACGCGCGGCGGGCGGGATCACCGATTCGACGCTTCGGCTTTCGGTCGGGATCGAGCATGGCGACGACCTCATCGCCGACATCACGCGCGCGCTGGAGGCAGTCTGATGGTCACCGACCAACACGCGATTAACGGCAAGATCCCTGCTGCCGACGAGCGGTTCGGCGTCGTCGTGGTCGGCGCCGGATCGGCCGGCACCGCAGCGGCAATCGACGCGGCCAAGGGTGGGGCGTCGGTTCTGCTGATCGACGAGAACCCGGTCCGCGGGGACATGATCGGGACCGACGTTCCGCTTTATTTCGGCGGCCGGATGACGGCGGCGGTGCAAAGCCCGCAGCGGATGGTCGAGCAATTGTTCGCCACCAATCCCTTGCTCGAGCAAGCCTTCGACGCCGGGGTCGATGTCCGCCTCGGCACCTGCGCCTGGGGCCTCTACGTCAACGGCCCGGCGATGCGCACGCTGCCCGAACCTTTGCTTGGCATTGCCGACAGTGAGAGCGCGACGATGATCGGCTTCGGCCGCCTGCTGCTCGCCACCGGCGCGCGCGACGTTGTCCTCGGGTTCGAGGGCTGGACTCGCCCGGGGGTGATGGGGGCGCAGGGCTTCGCGATGCTGCTCGCCCGCTACGACGCGCTGGCGAGCCGGCGGATCCTCATCATCGGTGGCGGCGAGCTTGGCCGGAAGACCGCCCGCCTCGCCCTCGAGCGCGGGCTCGAGGTTGCGGGGATCGTCGGCCTTGACGAAATCGAGCCGGTCGGCGATGTCCCGCTGTTACCGCACCACAGCATCGCAGCGACCGAAGGCGGGATCGATGGAGTCGAGCGGGCCGTGCTGGCTTCGCTTACCGGCGACGGACGAAGCACCATCGAGTGCGACACGATCGTCTTGGCCATCGCCGCCGCGCCCGCGACCGAGTTGCTCGACGCAGCGGGCGTCGGGCCGGGTGGCACGATCGAGCTGATCGGTGACTGCGCCACCGTCCCGCGCCCCGACCCGGCGCTGCTCGCCGCCTGGTCCGCCGCGCTTGGCCGCTACGCCAGCCCGGCGACCATCGTCTGCCAGTGCGAGGAGGTTACTCGCGCCGACCTGATCGGGGTCCAGCCACCCAATTATCTCGATCGCCCCGCCCCGATGGCCGCCCGCTCGCTCGCCTCTCTGCTCAACGACGGCCCCGCCCACCCCGACCAGATCAAGCGCCTTACGCGGGCTGGCATGGGCGCCTGCCAGGGCCGCCGCTGCCGCGAGCAGGTCACCTGCCTCCTCGCCGCCGAGCAGGGCACGACGCCAGACCGTGTCCCCGTCGCCAGCATGCGCGCGCCCGTCCGACCCATCCCGCTCGGCATCCTCGCTGACTGGAACGAGCGCCCCGAGATGGCCGCCGGTTGGGACGTGTGGTTCGGTATACCGACCCAATGGCTGCCCTACGCCGTCATTGGCACGCCCGAGGAAGCGGAACTGGTCGCGAACGGTGGGAACATGCATGTCTGACCCCGGACTTCCCAAGGGCGCGTCGGTGGTCGTCATCGGAGCGGGCGTGACCGGGCTCAGCGCCGCCTGGTGGCTCGCGCGCGACGGCTATGACGTGATCGTGCTCGACAAGGGGATCGTCGGTTGGGAGGCGTCGGGCCGCAACGGCGGTGGCTGCTCGCACTATCAAAGCCCGTTGTTCGTCGAGGAACAGCGGCTGTGGCCGCAGATGGACGAACTGCTGGGCTATCCGACCGAACATCGCCCCGAGCGGATCATTCTCCAGCGCGACCAGCACTTGCTCGATCATTATCGCGCGGTTGGCCGGATGTGCACCGCGCTCGGCTATCGCGTCGACGATCTCGATTCGCAGCACGCCCAGGAGCTGGTCCCGCTGACCGACGGGTCCTGCCTTGGCGGGATCTACCTGCGCTTCGGCGGTCATGCCAATCCACAGCGCACGGTGCAGGCCTATGCCTGGGCGTTGCAGGATCTGGGCGGGAAGATCTTCCAGCATTGCCCGGCGCTGTCGATCGAAGTCGCGGGCGGGAAAGCCGTCGCGGTCGACACCCCGCGCGGGCGGATCGAGTGCGATGCACTGGTCGTCGCCGCCGGGCCGCAAACTGGGATGCTGCTCGAGCCACTTGGGGTGAACTTCCCGATCACGTCGGCCCGCGCCGAAATGATCGTCACTGAACCGGCGCCGCTGATGGCGATCGGCGGGGTCGACGGCAACGGGCTCTACGGCCGCCAGACGATGCGCGGCAACCTCGCCTTTGGCGGCGGCCCGCACGAGTGGATCGACATGGAGCCGACCGGCCCCGCCGCGCGTCCGGTCTCGCCCCTCGCCCGCAACCTCGCCCGCCGCGTCGCCGAGATGTTCCCCAAGGCGGCGCACCTCAACGTCATCCGCAGCTGGGCCGGGGTGATCGAGAATACCCCCGATGGCCGCCCGATCATCGACCGTTTAACCGACCCCGCCAACGTCACCGTCGCGACCCTGTCGGGGGTCGGGTTCGGCCTGTCCCCGGCGAGCGGTCACGCCATCCGGGATCTCGTCGTCGACGGGTCATGCTCCTTCGCGGAAATCTCGAAGCTCGGCCTCGCCCGCTTCGCCGCCCTGGAACCCGACTGGCGCGAGCGGCGCGGGTGGGCGGCGTGACCCATTACTCCGCGCTCGCGCTGATCAAGGCGGGCTTCACCGGCCAGAAGAAATGGGACCGGGCATGGCGCGATCCCGAGCCCCGCAAGCACTATGACATCGTCGTCATCGGCGGCGGCGGGCACGGCCTTGCGACCGCTTACTATCTCGCGAAAAAGCACGGCCTCCGCAATGTCGCAGTGCTCGAAAAGGGCTGGATCGGAGGTGGCAACACCGGTCGCAACACGACCATCGTCCGCTCCAACTATCGCCAGCCCGAACTCCACAAGCTGTTCGAACTCGGCCTCAAGATGTGGGAGACGATGAGCGACGAACTCAATTACAACGTCATGTTCAGCCCGCGCGGCGCGCTCGTCCTGGGTCATAGCGACAGCGACATGGTCCAGCTCGCCCAGCGCGGCGATGCCCTTCGCTGTGCCGGGATCGACGCCGAATTGATGACCCGTGACCAAGTCGCGAAGTTTGTTCCCAACCTCGACATGTCGCGCAGTGCACGTTTCCCGATCGAGGGCGGGATGATCCAGCGCCGCGCCGGCACTGCTCGTCACGATGCGGTTGCCTGGGGCTATGCCCGCGCGGCCGACGCGCTTGGTGTCGACGTCATCCAGAATTGCGAGGTCACTGGGCTCACCATCGCCGGCGGCCGAGTGACCGGCGTCGAAACCTCGCGCGGGGCGATCGGCGCTGGCCGCGTCGGGATCTGCGTCGCCGGCAACAGCGGGCCGCTGGCGGCGATGGCCGGCATCAAGCTGCCGATCGAGGCGCAGACGTTGCAGGCGTTCGTCACCGAAGCGGTCAAGCCAATGATCGACACGGTCCTCCAGTCGCAATCGGTGCATTGCTACATCAGCCAGTCGGACAAGGGTGGCATCGTGCTGGGCGGCGATCCCGATCGCTTCCCAAGCTATGCCCAACGCGGTTTCACGCCGCCGGTCGAGCGCGCGGCAGCCGAGGCAATCGCCCTCGTCCCGGCGCTGGCGCGACTGCGCATGGTGCGCTGCTGGGCGGGCGTAACCGACATGAGCTTCGACGGCTCGCCGATCATCTCGTCCCTGCCGGTCGATGGCCTCTATCTCAACGGCGGCTGGTGTTATGGCGGGTTTAAGGCAACCCCCGGGTCGGGTTTCGTCTACGCGCAATTGCTCGCCACCGGTGCGTCTCACCCGCTCGCCGCGCCGTTCGGATTCGACCGGTTCCGCGAAGGCGCGACGATCGACGAAGCCGGGGTCGGACCGGGACCGCACCTGCGATGATGCTCGTCGACTGCCCCCACTGCGGCGCCCGCGCGCAAGCCGAATTTACCTATGAGCGAACCCTCGACTCGATTGTCACGATCGATATGCCGGCCGACGAAGCGATGACGCGGCTCTACGCCCGGACCAACCCG
Source organism: Sphingomicrobium sp. (assembly GCA_046596505.1). GTDB lineage: Bacteria > Pseudomonadota > Alphaproteobacteria > Sphingomonadales > Sphingomonadaceae > Sphingomicrobium. Next base: position 1,162 of record JBKJMA010000021.1, on the reverse strand, counting down.
CGCGGGCTCGACGATGAGCTGTGGCGTCATTCATACGGTTGTCGCGCGTGGCTGGTGCTCCGCCGCCACCGCACGAGCCATGCAATCGAAGCAGTCGCGACGTTTGACCCGGCGGTGCACCGGTGAGCGGGCCCTGCCGGATCGGTGGCAATGACGGCGCGACACTGCGCTTCACCTTCGACGGGGTGGACTATCGCGCCCGTCCCGGGGACACCCTCGCCGCCGCCCTGCTCGCCAACGGTATCGGTCTCGTCGGTCGCAGTTTCAAATATCATCGCCCGCGCGGAATCATGGCGGCGGGGGTCGAGGAGCCCAATGCGCTGGTCACGGTCGGGACAAGCGGCCGCACCGAGCCGAACACCCGCGCGACCGACGTGTTCGTCTATGACGGCCTCGTCGCGCAAAGCCAGAACCGCTGGCCAAGCCTCGCCTTCGACGTCGGAGCGGTCAACGGCCTGCTCGCCCCCTTCCTCGCTGCCGGATTCTACTACAAGACCTTCTTCGGGCCACCCAAACGGTGGATGTTCTACGAGAAATTCATTCGCATGGCGGCCGGTCTGGGCCGTGCCCCGACGCACGCCGACCCGGACCCCTACGAGCATCGCTCTGCCTTCTGCGACCTGCTCGTGGTTGGCGCGGGACCGGCCGGGATCGCCGCCGCCGTCGCCGCCGCGCGGGACGGCAAGCGGGTGATCCTCGTCGAGCAAGATCGCATCATCGGCGGCAGCGCGCTTGCCGATGACGCCTCGCTCCCCGCGGATGCCGAAGCTCTCCGCACGGCCGGCATCCGCCTCCTCCCTCGCACGACCGCGTCGGGCCTGTGGGACGATGGTTTCGTCACCCTCGCCGAGCGACTGACCGAGCCGGGGCAAGCCCCCCCGCCCGGCCGCCCCGCCCAGCGCCTGTGGCACGTCCGAGCCGCGCGCATTGTGCTCGCTACCGGCGCCTTCGAACGGCCCCTGACCTTCGCCGGGAACGACCGACCGGGCGTGATGCTATCCCAGGCGGTCCGAACCTATATCCGCCGGTTCGGCGTGCTGCCCGGCAACCGGGTCGTGATCGCCACCAATAATGACGACGCCTACGCCACTGCCGACGCGATCGCCGAAGGCGGCGGGAAAGTGGTGGCGATCCTCGACGAGCGGGCCGTGCCGCCCGCCAG
>JBKJMA010000048.1:0-7405 GCA_046596505.1 Sphingomicrobium sp. | reverse complement strand
GCCCGAACCGCTCGACGATCGCTTCCACGTGCTCGAACTGTTCGAGGAAAATTTCGTCGTCGCGATGCCGCGCAATCATCGACTCGCCAGCAAGGACACAATCCGCGGCAGTGACCTTCACGGCGAAGCCTACGTCAATCGTAGCAATTGCGAATATCTGGATTTTGCGCGGGCGCAAATGCGTGAGCGCGGCGTCATTACCCGGCAGGTGTTCAGCAGCGAGCGCGACGATTGGGTTCAGGGAATGATCAAGGCCGAACTCGGCTTCGGCTTCTTCCCCGAGTTCAGCGTGACCGATCCAAGCCTGATCACGCGCCCGTTGATCGAGCCCGAATTCACGCGTCGCATCGAACTGGTCACGGTGCGCGGACGTCCGCATTCGCCCGCGGTGGGGGCTTTTGTCGCCGAGGCACGATCTTTTATGTGGCCGCGCCGGCGCGAACACGGGGCCAAGCAAGGATGGGCCAGCAAAGCGCGAGAACTCTTGCATTTGCAGTAGCAGTTGTCAGCGTCACGGACTTCCTGGAAGGCGCAGGCGGAATCCCAGCAAGACAGCCAGAATAAGGGCACAGCCGACGCCTGCAACGCAGCCCTCCCAGCCGACGCGATCGAAGATCATACCGAGCACTGCCGTTCCGATGAGTCCGCCCGAAAAATATGCCGTCAGATAGACTCCGCTTGCGGCGGCGCGGTCGGTCGCGGCCCTGCTGACGAAGCCGGTCGCGGTCGCTTGCGCGAAAAACGTCCCCGCCCCGACGAGGGTCATCCCTGCAAGGACGAGCGCCAACCGGCCGCTGACCAGCAGCGGCAAACCCAGCAAGGCGGCCCCCAACCCCGTCCACAGCGCGGCGCGTGTGCCGAACCGTGCCGCGATGCGCCCAGCCTGAGGCGTTATCAGAACCGACGGCAGGAAGACGAAATAGACGATGCCGACGCTCATCATACCAAGCGCCAGCGGCGGCCGGACGAGGACAAAATTGACGTAGGTAAAGACGCCGATGAACGCGAACAGGATGCAAAAGCCAATGCCGAAACCGGCCAGAAGACCCGGCGTCGCGAGACCGCGCAACCGCTGCCCAAAGGTTTCCGACATTACCTCTGCCCCGTTCTCCATTGACGAAGCGCCCTGCACGGTAATCCATGCGAGGCCGGCCCCCAGAAGATTGAGGCCGGCAAAAAGATAGAAGTTCGTGGCGAGCCCGAATGTCCCGGCAACCGAGGCCGCGATGAAGCGCCCGACCAGATTGCTCGCGACGTTTCCAGTAATATACGCGGCGAATGCTCCGGCCTGATCCGTCGGGCTACAATGTTCGCCAAGATAGGCCAGCATCAATGTGAACGCCGTCGACATGCACAGCCCCTGCGAAACACGGAGCCATGTGAAAACCGTCAGATCGGACGCATGGGCGAGCAGTGCGGTGGGAATTGCAAGTAGAATGAGGCTGGCGACGATACCAATGCGCCGATCGATGTGCCGGCTGAACATAGCGACCGCCAGTCCGGCGACCGCCATCCCCAAGGTGCTGGCATTGACCGCCACACCCATCTGCGCGGGCGTCACTCGATAGGCGTGCGCGAGGATCGGCAAGATCGCTTGCGTCGCAAATAAATCGACCACGGTAAAAAAAGCCGTCAGCGCGATGATCAGCGATCGAATTGCGCCCCGATTGCGGGGAGGCGCGATGGGGGACGCATCGCTCACGAAACCTCCTCCACCGCGCCCGCCTTCACATCATCTTGCCGTCGTCGCCGACCTTCAGAAGATCGGACGAAATCAGAATCGCCGGCGTCTTGCCGGTGTTGCGCCACCAATGCGCGGTGTTGTGGAGCTCCGGTGTGGCATCCCCGGCATGATGAACGATCGGCACCGAACAGCTGCTGGCATATTCGGTGACCGTACCTTGCACGACATAGATGATTGCCGGACGCTCGCCATGGCTATGCCAAGGTACGACGCCGCCAGGTTGAATGACGAGGCGGCGCATCCGGAAACTGCGACCCTTTATCCCAGCGGGCTCTCGCGCCACGTCGATCGTCGTGAGGACGGTGTCCGTGACGCCCTTCGCCGGCGACTTGTCCTCGGCGCGCACGTTAATACCGGATTTCCCGGTAGGGCATTGCCCGGCAATAGCAGCGGCCGGAACCGTTGCGGCGATGAGAGCACTAAGAATGATAAGCTTGGACGTCATTGGATTCTCCGGGCGCGTTGATAGTAAATGAACAACTGTTCGTGATGAATGGCCGATTATCGCGATAGATGAAAATACCCGATGGCTAATGGTTCGATAGCCTCGCGCTATCGAACCCCGCCTATTTGCTCGAACAGCTCCATAGCGAAAACCTATTGAACCGTTAGCGAACCGGTATTCGACGTTCCAGCCTGGTGTCTTCATAACCAGCGTCACGCCGCCCTTCCGTGCAAGCCGTGCTTGAACGCTGGGCGGCGAGCAGATCATTCGGCGCATTGTTTTGACGCTTCAAAGACTGAAGAGAGGAAATCGCATCGTGGCTGATAAAACCGAAGTTCAGAGCTGGCCTATCAACTCTGACGAAGTCCTCGAACTTGGTCAGAAGTCGATCAACGCGATCGCCGACATGACCCGGCAGAACATGGAGATGATGCTGGCAGTGGCTCAGGTCGCGACTCAAAGTTTTCAGTCGGTGGTCGGTGATGTTGCTGACTTTTCCAAAAAAAGCGTCGAGCGCGCTTCTGTGGCCGCGCGTGCAATGACGGCGGTCACCTCGCCGGCAGAACTCGCCCAACTGCAAGCCGATTTTGCAAATATCCAGTTCGAAGCGACCAGGGCCGAAATCTCGAAATATGCTGAGGCGATGTTCCGCTCGACCCGCGATCAACTCGCTGAACAGCACCGCCATTTACAACCCGACGCCCCTGCAACAACCGCACGCAAATCATCACGCAACCGATCAAACGGATAATGAACAAACTCGACCATCGATACCAGTCGTTATGCGGCCTCCAGACCTGCACTCGACTGCCCGCATAAAATGCATCCGCGAGGTTCATCATGCTAAATTTGCAGCCGAAAACGTTCGACCAAGTCAATGCGAGTCCTTTGGCCGGTCGCGTTGCGCTAGTAACCGGATCGAGCAGCGGGATCGGTCTTGGAATTGCGCGGTCACTCGCTGCGGCCGGCGCATCGATCGTGATCCACGGCCTCGCCAAGCCGGGCGAGATCGACGCGCTCGTCGGTGCATTGGAAGACGAATTTAATGTCCGTGTGACATCGTCTGAGGCCAACATGGCGTCGCCCGAAGCGATTGCGGCGATGATGGTAGAAGCGATCGAAACCCACGGGCTTCTTGACATCCTGGTCAACAACGCCGGCATTCAGCATGTCGCGCCGATCTCCGAATTTCCGGTCGAGAAATGGGATGCGATCCTGGCAATCAATCTCAGCTCGGCCTTTCATACCATTCGCGCCGCGCTTCCAGTCATGCGCGAAGGGGGGTTCGGTAGGATCATCAACGTGGCGTCGGCTCACGGCCTGGTCGCGTCACCGTTCAAGAGCGCATATGTCGCGGCCAAGCACGGTATCGTCGGGCTAACCAAGACTGTGGCGCTCGAATGCGCAGAGGAACCAATCACCTGTAACGCAATCTGTCCCGGTTACGTCGCCACGCCGCTCGTCGAGGCGCAGATTGACGCCCAGGCCAAGGCGCATGGCATCAGCCGCGAAAGCGTCATCCGTGACGTTCTGCTGGCGCAACAGCCTAACAAACGTTTTGCTACCGTCGAGGAAATGGGCGCGATGGCGGTGTTCCTGTCGGGTGAGGCAGCGGCCTCGATCACCGGCACGGCGATCCCGATTGATGGCGGCTGGACCGCTCATTAGCGTCTCGCCTGTAACCCTTTCGCTGGGACGACCGAACTTCAAATAACGGGGAACAGAAGAATGAAAATGGGAACATATGAAACGCGGACGGCCGAAAGCGCGGGCGACTCTCGCACCGCGATTGCCGCCCTGCGCTGGGCGCTGGTCGTCATTTTTCTCTGGTTCGGGGCGATGAAGTTCACCGGTTATGAAGCGATGGGGATCGCTCCCCTAGTCTCGCACAATCCTCTAACCAACTGGCTGATCCCCGCATTCGGCGTGCAAGGCGCTAGCGGCCTGATCGGCATTATCGAGCTGGCGACGGCGGCTGCGCTCATCATTGGTCGGTTCAGCGGGACACTGTCGTTCGTCGGCGCAGTGATGTCGTGCATGACGTTTCTCATCACGCTGACGTTTTTCGTCACTACGCCCGGTGTTTCAGAGGCAAGCCTGGGAGGATTCCCCGCCATCTCGGTCGCGCCCGGACAATTCCTGCTCAAGGATCTGGTTCTGCTCGCCGCGTCATACTGCCTGGCGCGGTCATCGCTGCAACGTCACTGATTTCTCACGCACGGAGCGTAGCTTGCTCGCCTCACGAAGCATCAAAAGGATCGACCATGTCTGAAATGATGGAACACGCCACGCCGCCTCCGCCGGTATTCGACAAGTCGGACCTGGGCCAGATTGTTCTGGTGCTGCAGGGCGGCGGCGCCCTGGGTGCCTATCAGGCCGGCGTTTATCAGGCGCTTGACGAGGCGGGGATCGAGCCCGACTGGGTCATCGGCACGTCGATCGGCGCGATCAACGCCGGGATCATCGCGGGTAACAAACGCGAAAACCGACTTCCCCGTCTCCAAGAATTCTGGGATCGTATGCGCCACGGCGCATGGACGAAGCTTGCATCGACGATTCCGGGTTGGGGTACGCAAGCGGCCAATGCGATGACGGCAACAACGGGCGTCGCCGGCTTCTTCGCACCCAATCCCTGGGCTATGATGACTGGCTTGCTCCCGCTCGCGCCCGAAGCCGCAGGATTTTACACAACCGCGCCGCTCGTGAAGACGCTGAGCGAGTTGATTGATGTCGACGAGCTAAGTGCGTGCAGCACTCGCCTCACCGTCGGTGCGGCTCATGTTCAATCCGGTGAGATGAAATATTTCGACAGTCGCGACTCGGCGTTGACGATCAAACATATCGTCGCGTCCGGCGCACTGCCGCCGGCCTTCCCGGCTGTCCGAATCGATGGCGAACTTTATTGGGACGGCGGCATCCTTTCCAACACGCCGGTGGAGGCGGTGTTCGACGACAATCCGCGGCGTTCCGGTCTGGTCTTTTCGGTTCACATCTGGAACCCGAGCGGCCCAGAGCCCGACAGCATCCAGAGCGTGATCAGCCGACAAAAGGATTTACAATATGCCAGTCGCGCGTCGGCTCACATTATTCGACAGAAGCAAATCCACAAGCTCCGCCACGTCATTGCCGAACTGATGCAGAAGATTCCGGCAGATCAGCGCGCCGCAGCTAAGCCGCTCGGTGCTTATGGCTGCGTCACGCGGATGCACGTCGTACGCCTCCTGGCGCCGCCGCTTGCGGGCGAAGACCACTCAAAGGACATCGATTTCAGCGCCGCCGGGATCAAGGCGCGATGGGACGCGGGTTACGCCGATACCGTTCGCGTGCTCACCCAGCGACCGTGGACTCACGACTTTGACCCGATGGAAGGCTTCATTCTTCACGAAGCAGAAGCCGGCATAGTCACAAAGGAAGGTTGAAGACCATGATCAAACACATATTTCGAGTCATGCAAATTGGTATGGCTGGTGTCCTAATTGTCATCACCGCTCCGGCCACCGCCGCCCCGGCAGCCGACGCATCGACCACGCTGACCTTGGCGACAGCACCGGCCAAGGGCGTCCTGCGCGTCAAGAGCCTTTACGCTTTCGATGATACGGTCAGCCGCATCAAGGCCGATATTGGCGCCAAGGGCATCAAATTCTTTGACGAGATCGACCAGTCACAACTTGGCGCGGGAGCCAACATAACGCTGCGGCCGTCGAAGCTTCTGCTGTTCGGCAATCCGCCGCTCGGTGTCCAATTCCTGACCTCGAACGCTGTGGCGGGCCTCGACTGGCCGGTGCGGATGCTCGTCGCCAAGGATGCCGACGGCAGTGTCTGGGTGGCATGGACCGACTTCGCCTTCATCGGCGATCGATATGCCATCACGGATCGCGACGCCGCCCTGAAAATGGCGACCATGGTCTCAGCGTCGATCGCATCCAGCGTGACCCACTGATCGTATGCGTTCCATCGTTGTCGTTGGCGGCGGTTTCGCCGGCGCCACCGTTGCGCGCAAACTGCTCGGTCGCCTTCCCGACGACTGGGAAGTGGTGCTGATCAGCGAGGAAAGTTATACGACATTCAGTCCCTTGCTCGCCGAGGTCGTCGGTGCCTCGGTTTTTCCCGAACACGTCGTCGCACCGCTGCGGCAGGTCATTGCGACCCACCGCGGCGGCCGCTTCGTCATGGCGAAAGTCGCTGACATCGACGTTGAAGGGCGGAGAATCCGCTGCGACACGCTGGCGGGAGAACGCATCTTCGCTTTCGATCATCTCGTGCTCGCGTTCGGCAACCGGGCGCGGCCGGATCTGGTTCCGGGGATGGCCGACTATGCCCTCGTGCTGAAAACGGTTGGCGATGCCCTACACGTCCGAAATATCGTCCTGCGTCGTCTGGCGGCAATGGAGCTGGTAGCCGATCCCGAAGCGAGCGCACGGCTTGGACGGTTTGTCGTCATCGGCGGCGGCTTTTCGGGGGTCGAAGTGGCGGGCGCCCTCGCCGACTGTCTGCGCGGCATCAGACACTACTACCGTCACATCGACGCGAGTAAATTATCGGTGACATTGGTCCACGACGGCGCCTGCCTGCTTCCCGAATTGCCGCCGGCGCTCGGCATGGCGGCGTCCGATGCGCTACATAAGGCCAGGGTTACGGTCCTGATGAAACAAAGCGTTACGCAGATCGAATCTGATTGCATCACGCTCGACAGCGGTGATCGGATTGCGACTTCCACGGTTATAGCAACGGTCGGAACGAAGCCCAACGCTCTGATTGAACATCTTAATATCCCCACCGAGCGTGGGCGGGTAATCGTCAGTCGAACTCTTGCCGTGCCCAGTCTAGATGGCGTTTGGGCAATCGGCGATTGCGCGCTGGTCATTAACGCGGCGACGTTCAGTCCGAGTCCGCCGACGGCACAATTTGCCATCCGGCAAGCGATACTGTTGGCGGAAAATCTCATTGCGACGGTTGCTGGAAGGTCGGTCAATTCGTTCGAATATGTGCCGCGCGGGTCGATGGCATCGGTTGGACACTTGAAAGGAGTAGCCACCGTTTTCGGCGTGTCCGTGTCCGGCCTGCCGGCATGGTTGTTGTGGCGAGCGTTCTACCTATCACAAATGCCGACATTCGGTCGAAAGCTAAGGATCTTCATTGAATGGACGTGGGGAATGTTCTTTCCTGCCGACATAACCCATCTCCGTTTTAACCGAAGCCAGGACGCCGATGCTTAG
>JBKJMA010000231.1:0-5125 GCA_046596505.1 Sphingomicrobium sp. | reverse complement strand
TTCTCGACGCCGACAAGGAAGGCTTCCTGCGCTCTGAGACGTCCCTGATCCAGACGATTGGTCGAGCAGCTCGCAACGTCGACGGCAAGGTCGTCCTCTACGCCGACCGCATCACCGGCTCCATGGAACGCGCGATGGCCGAAACCGACCGCCGCCGCGAAAAGCAGCACGCCTACAACATCGAACACGGCATCACGCCCGAAAGCATCAAGCGCGACATCCACAACATCGTCGCCGACACCGCTTCGAGGGATGGCGTGCTGGTCGAGACCGGCGACGACGACCGCCCGCACCTCGTCGGGCATAATTTGAAGGCCTACATCGCCGACCTCGAAAGCCGCATGCGCAAGGCCGCCGCCGACCTCGAGTTCGAGGAAGCCGGGCGCCTGCGCGACGAAATCCGCCGCCTCGAGGAAGACGACCTCGGCATCCCTCACCCCCAGCGCACCGCGCCGCGCCCGGCCGGCAATTCCAACGAAGGCAAACCCGGCACGCGCAAGACCCGCTACGGCAAGCAGTCGAAGACCAAGTGGGGCGGTGCGCGGCGGTGAGCCGACACAAAACTAGGGGCTCGTAAACAAGCACTCGCCAACATTCGCGACGCCATCGAGGGTTGGATTGAAGTCGCACGATAAGGGATTTTCCATTCTGGAACCCAGCCGCCTTCGCGTTCCCCGCGCCGCCTGACGCAGCACGAGCTTCGCTCTCATCGCTCGTGTCGCTCGCACCTGGCAAGATCAGGCGCAACTCCGCAGCCGTTGCGCGCGTTGCGCCCTCATGAAGATCGTTTCGCCCCTGTTCGGATTGGCACTATTGGTGGCGCTCAGCGGATGCGACAACTCATCCCCGGTCACCAACAACGCCGCCCAACTATCCGACAACATGGTCGGCGACGCGCCCGCCGCCGGGCTCGGCACCCCCGCCAACGCCGCCGCCGCCGAGCGCGTCCGGCAGGCCTCGATGCCGCTGCCGACCGACGGCATGGCGTGGCGCTGGGATGCGGTCGAAGGCGCCGCCGAATATGGCGCCGGCCCCCAGGCACCCGCGTTCGAGATCGTCTGTAAAGACAGCAAGTTGCTGTTCCACCGCATCGACGCCGCCCCGACCGGCGGCAAGGGTACGATGAGCTTCACCGGCAATGGCCATGCCGCCTCGGTGCCCGCCGTCGCGATTGGCGACACCGCCACACTGTCGAGCAGCTGGCTCGGCGCTCAGCCGCCATCGGACACGACCCAAGCGGTCGCGCGGGTGTTTTCCGGCCCCGGCCCGGTCGAAATCGCGCTGTCTGGGACGACCAGGCTCGTCACCATGCCCTCGCCGCTCGCGCTTCGCCCGTTCGCACTGTGCCGCATATAACAAGGGCGGCCCCTTTCGGGACCGCCCTCATCCGTGACGAACTGAAGAACTAGAAGCCGAAGTTCAACCCGACCTGGCCCGAGGTCTCGTTGCCCTGCTTCTTGCCGAACGTGCCCGACACCGCGGCGTCGATCGACACCCCCCCGGCGATCGACGCGGCCAGCCCGGCCAAAGCGCGGGCATAGGTCTTCTTGCTCGCGTCGGCGAAGGCGAAATGGTTGATGATCGTCGGCGCGGCGGTCAGCGCATAATAAGCGGTGCGCCCGTCGCCCGTGAAATCCTTCTCGGCGACCAGGCTGGCAAACGGCCGGAAATGGCTGTCACCGGTGCCGAAGTCGCCGCGCAGCTCAATCCCGGCGTCCCCGCGCAGCGACGAGAAGCGCTGCTCGCGCACGTTGAGCGTCAGCGCCGCGTCGCCTGTCTCGGTGTAGGCGTTGACCTTGGCCCTGGCGTAATCGAGCGCGACCACCGGCCCGACGCGAAGTCCGCCCATCGGCATCAGGTAACCCGCCTTGGCGCCGGCCAGCCAGTGTGTGCCGTTCGGCTTCGCCGACATTGCGTCGATCACGCCGGCCCGCTCGATGCGGTGCTTGTCGTGGCCATAGCCAAGATACCCTTGAGCGAACCCGCCGGCGACCCCGATCGCGGCGAATGCACCAAGCTGGTAGCTTTGCGAGCGGGTGCTGGCGGCGTCATTGGCGAACCGCGCCTTGGGCCGCGAATAGTTGGCGGCGATGCCCGCGGTGCCGTTGCCGAACCCGGCCTCGAGCCCGAGCGTGCCGCCGACGCTGGTCACGTTGAACTGGTCGTTGGTCATGCTCGCAGCCACCTTGCGGGTGAAGCTGTCGCCGACCGCAAACAGGCGAACGCCGGTCAACAGGTCGCCATCACGCGGTGAGCCCGCATCCATGCGCGTCGAAAGCGTCCGTCCGAACTGCCGCGCGGTGTCGAGCGCGAGGTCGCTCGTCGCCTGCAGCGTCAGCGGCGCCGCCATCTGCGCCGCCACATATTTGGCGACGATTGCGAACCCGGCCGAGGTCAGGTGCAACCCGTCGAAATAAAACAGATATTGGCTGGAGTAGGCCGAATTGAGGCAGCTGGCGATCGGTGCGCACACTCCCGCGCTGGTCAGCCCAAATGCCGTCGGATTGGCAGATACCCGCGACAAGGCCACGGATAAGTCGAGATAATTAACGATCGCCCCGTTGGCCGCATAGCCCGCCAGCGTCGGCTGGATGGCGCTGTTGAAGGTCGTCGAATAGCTGGTGCGGATCGCAAAAGCGGACGGGTCACCCGCGACTTCAGGAAGGGACGCGGTATTGCCGGCGAGGAAGCTGATGTTGCGCGCCCCGGCAGCGACCAGTGCGTCGAGGCCGGACTTGGCGGCAGCGGCGGAGGCAGCGCCAGCGGCGGGCGCGCCAAGCAACGTCCCGGGCGCGATCACCGGCCCGGGAGTGCCATTGGCCACGCTGCCACGCTGATAGAGGCGGGCGTCGTTGCCGCCGATCGACACGGCCAGCAGGTCGGTCGGGCCAAACCTGCCGCTGACGCGCGGGAACGCGGCCGGCCCGCCGCCGGCGAGGAAACTGCCATATTGCGTCGGGAAGCCAAGCCCCGGGCCGGTGACGGTGTTATAATTATTTGTCAGCGCGCCGCCGATCGCGAAATTGTCGATCGGCACGTTCAATAGCTGGCCAAGCGTGTCGATATAATTCGTCCCGCCCGAAAGGCGCCCGGTGGGATAGACAATGGTCGTCAGCGGATCGAGCCCGACCAGCTGGAAGAAATTGCCGTCGTCGGCATAGCTGTCGCCGAACGCGACGATGCGACTCACCCGCTGGGCGGAGGCGGGGGCGGCGAGCCCCAGAGCGGTGGCGCCAAGCAGAGTGGCTGCCAGCAGGCGGCGAAAGATCATGGGACGTCCTCTAAAAGTGACTGGAAACCAGCGTTAGACGACGCCCGTATTGCGGCGCACCCCGGCCACACAAGTGGCGCGAAGGCAACAGGAGGGGAAATTCAGCGTTTGATTCCAGTATCTTGCGCTTTCCGTAACGTCAAACAGCCGCGACGAATGGCCGACGGTTCATTTGAAACAGAATTTAATGTCTTGCCGCGGGTTCGCTTGCCAACCGGCTCATCAGGATCGTCGCTCGCTTGGCCGGTCTCTTTCATCGGGATCCAGCGCACCGCAATCGGCGCGGACCGAACGATTTCGCTTTCCTACACCATAACCCATATGGTTATCGAGTCTGACTGAGGAGGAACCCGACATGTCCGATGATCACGACTCGAGCGTTGCCACCATCGACCAACTGGTCGACGCCTTGATCGACCGCGAGGGCGACTATGTCGCCAACCCCGCCGACCGTGGTGGGGCGACCCGCTTCGGCATCACCGAAGCGGTCGCCCGCGCCCACGGCTATGGCGGCACGATGGCCGCGCTTCCGCGGGGCGAGGCAGCGGCCATCTATCGCCGCCTCTACTGGCTGCGGCCCGGCTATGACGCGATCGCGACCCGCGCGCCGCTGATTGCCGCCGAGCTGTTCGATACCGGCGCCAACATGGGCCCGGCGGTTGCCACCACCTTCCTCCAGCGAACCCTTACCGCGCTCAACCGCAACGGCAGGGATTATCTCGACCTGGTTCCCGACGGCCGCTCGGGCCCGCGCACGCTCGCCGCGCTCGACGCTTTTCTCGCGCTGCGTGGAGCAACTGGCGAGATCATCCTGCTCCGCGCGCTCGATGCGCTGCAGGGCGAACGCTACCTCCGCCTCGCCGAGCGCCGCCCCGCCAACGAGGCCTTCCTCTACGGCTGGCTCGCGAGCCGTATTGGTAATAAATAAGCCACGTCACCACGAACATTCGGAACATTCGACCCATTTCAGGAGACACGTCATGGCCTTGCTCGACAGTATCATCGGACCGATTTCGCAACTGCTCGACCGCATCATCCCCGACCCCCGCGTGCGCGACGAGGCCAAGCTGGCGCTCCTTAAACTGCAAGGCGACCAGGAAATGGCCAGCCTGACGACCCAGATGCAGGCGATCGTCGCCGAGGCCCAGTCGCCCGACCCGTGGACCAGCCGCGCGCGCCCGTCGTTCCTCTATATCATGTACGGGCTGATCCTGTGGTCGATCCCGATGGGCCTCATCGCCGCCGTCCAGCCGGGCATGGCGCTGGCAATCTCGAACGGCATGACCGCCTACCTGCGCGGCATCCCCGACGAACTCTACACCCTCTTCGGCACCGGCTACCTCGGCTACACCGCCGCCCGCACCTGGGGAAAGATCAAGGGGGTGGATAAGTAAGGGGGTGGGGAATGACTGGCTTTCTCAATGAATGTCCGCTTTCGACCCCTTGCGGACATTCACGGCCACAAGCATAGTGGTCGTATGACCATGTTGGCTGCTGCGATGTTGATGTTGTCCACATCCCCCGCGCAACCTGCAACGGAGCTTGTAAGCGTAGCGGAATACAACAGTGCACCACGGTGCTGGTTTGTCGGCGGGCACTTGGAAGCATTCGTAGTGGTTCCCGATGTAGCTAAGGGTCGTTCCGGCTACCCGTGGTTCATTTCAGCGAGGTGCATGGCAAAGGGCGACTTACCGTCCTTCGGTGCTGCGGCCCTTAGCGTGCTAGTGTCTCCGAGGATTAGCGACCCTCGCCGACTGCTACGGACTCAGGTTTCGCGCTCACTCGCCGATGGCAATCTCGAGACTGATCTTCCGCTTCCCGGCTCCAACTCAGACGTGCTGCTGGTAAGTATTC